>PWQB01000641.1 GCA_003556955.1 Nostocaceae cyanobacterium CSSed10_463m | reverse complement strand
TGTAATTGCTGCATATTTTGTCTCTGTCAATACTCTGGCTTACCCCGTTGAGTTTTACGGACCAGCTTTGAATATTGGGTTTGACCGCTTTCCTTACTTCGAGAGTGGAAATTTACTATCGGCTCGCGTTTGGTTGGCAAATGCTCATTTTTGGCTAGGTTTTTTCTTTCTGCAAGGGCATCTCTGGCACGCCCTCCGCGCTGCTGGGTTTGATTTCCGTCAAGGTAAGGTCGTGCATTCAACTCGTGGGGAGGTAATGTAAGAATGACAACTGCAACCATAACTCAGCCAGAATCTGGTTGGTGGGCTGGTAATTCCCGATTTATTAATATGTCGGGTAAGCTGTTGGGCGCTCATGTTGCCCATGCGGGTTTAATTGTCCTTTGGGCTGGGGCAATAACTTTGTTTGAAATCACTAAATATGACGTTTCCCGACCCATGTATGAGCAGGGGTTAATTCTCTTGCCTCATTTAGCTACTCTGGGATTTGGTGTGGGCAATGGGGGAGTAATTGTTGATACCTATCCCTATTTTGTCATTGGTGTTTTGCATTTAATTAGTTCCGCCGTCCTGGGTGCTGGCGGTATTTATCATGCTCTTTTGGGGCCGGAAGTTCTGCCAGAAAATAAAACCTTTTCTGGGTTCTTTGGCTACGACTGGGAAGATGAAGACAAAATGACTACCATTATCGGTATTCATCTTTTGTTATTGGGTTTTGGTGCTTGGTTGTTAGTAGCAAAGGCGCTGTTTTGGGGTGGTCTTTATGACCCTGAAATGGCATCTGTAAGAGTAATTACTGAACCAACTCTTAACCCTGGTCGGATATTTGGCTATCTCTTTGGTTTATTCGGTAGTCAGGGGATGGCGGCTGTAAATAATCTAGAGGATGTCATTGGTGGACATATCTGGGTAGGAATACTCTGCATTGGGGGCGGATTTTGGCACATTTTAACCAAGCCTTTTAGTTGGGCTAAAAAAGTATTGTTTTGGTCTGGCGAGGCTTACTTGTGCTACAGTTTGGGCGCTTTAGCCTACATGGGATTTTTTGCGGCTTACTTTGTAACTGTGAATGATACCGTTTATCCCACAGTGTTCTATGGTTCTTTGGGATGGACTACAACTGCATCAGGAGTTGTCACAGTTCGCACTTGGTTAGCAACTAGCCACTTGGCTTTGGCTGTGGTATTTTTAGTTGGTCATATCTGGCACGCTTTAAGAGTCCGTGTGATAGCGGCGGGATTGAATTTTGAGCAGGGTGTTGTCAACTATTCTGGTATGCCAGAAATGGGCAATTTCGATACTCCTGTAAATGCTTCTGATATCACGCTGAATTTTTTGAAGTATCTGCCAATTTACCGTCCTGGTTTGTCGCCTTTTTCTAGGGGTTTAGAAATTGGCATGGCACATGGTTACTTTTTGCTGGGGCCTTTTGTGAAACTCGGTCCTCTGCGGAATACAGAATTGGCAAATCAAGCAGGTTTATTAGCCACCATTGGTTTGTTATTAATTTTGTCTATTTGTTTGTGGCTGTATGGCAACACAACTTTCTCAGATAATAAACCTGCTTCAGGAGAATTACCAGAAAACATGAAAACAGGTAAGTCTTGGAGTGAGTTTAATGCTGGGTGGACTGTAGGCAGTTGTGGCGGTGCTTTGTTTGCTTTCTTGGTGTTAGCTAATAGCAGTTTGTTTTTTTAACTAGCTAAGACTTACACAAAAAAACTCACAAACTCTCATGACTCTGTGTACTCTGCGTCTCTGTGGTTCGTTACAGCATTTTTCATTTTTGTAGGTACGTTCGGGCGGGCAGGATGCCCACCCCACAAGAGGTATTTTCAGTCTCATTTCTGGAAATCAAGTTAAAACTATTTATTAGGTGTCACAATGTCGAAAAAAATTGGTTTGTTCTACGGTACTCAAACTGGCAAGACTGAATCTGCGGCTGAAATGATTCGTGATGCTTTCGGCGGTGATGTGGTGACATTACACGATATGGCTCAGGCGGAGGTTGCTGATTTTGATGAGTATGAATGTTTGATTGTTGGTTGTCCCACTTGGAATATTGGGGAACTTCAAAGCGATTGGGAAGGTGTTTATCCTGACTTAGATGATGTTGATTTTAACGGCAAAATGGTGGCTTATTTTGGTACGGGAGACCAAATTGGCTATAGTGATAATTTCCAGGATGCTATCGGAATTTTAGAAGAAAAGATTTCCCAACAGGGCGGTAAAACTGTAGGCTATTGGCCTAATGAGGGATATGACTTTAGCGATTCTAAAGCTTTGCGAAATGGCAAGTTTTGTGGGCTAGCTCTTGATGAGGATAATCAATCTGACCTGACAGACGAGCGTATTAAGGCTTGGGTTGCTCAGTTGAAGACTGAATTCGGTTTGTAGAAAATAATCAGTGAACAGTTATCAGTTACCAGTTATCAGTCAAGAGACATAATTGGGACTTTGCCGCTATAAGCTTTGATAACTGTTCATTATTCATTGCTTTAAGTCTCTTGATAACTGTTCACTGTTCACTGATGTAAAATGTGTGACTTATTTGATGTTCTTTGGCTAAATACTAGTCCGGCGTTGAAGCGTTTTGATCAACCATTACTTAAATACCTTTCTGGGTATTTACAAATGGCTCAGTGGGAATATAAACAAACTAAGGATGAAGCTAGTTCTGTTGATGAAGCTGTGTTATTGCTGCGTGATTTTTTAGCTTCTTACCCGGATGCGGTGCATTTAGGTGGTCATGGGATTAGTGGGGCGATCGCTTTATCTTATGCTAGACGTTATCCTGAAAAGGTGCGATCGCTGACTCTCTTAGCTGTAGCTTCTCAACCCGCTAATACTTGGCACGCTCATTATTACTTTCAACGCCAAATGTTTACAATTAGCCGTGAACAAGTTCTCGCCAACACTGTTCGCAGTTTGTTTGGTAAACAACCCTCTCAGACTACTAAGAAGTTAATGACTGCTTTAGACAAGGATTTAGAGCGATCGCCTTCTCCCCATTCTCTGTTTAAACTGGTTTATTTACCCAAGGGAGGCGTTTCTATGCCGATGATGGTCTGCGGTAGCAAAACTGATTCGGTAGTTAATCCACCTGCTTTAGATGACTGGCGTAATTGGTTAAAGCCGGAAGATAAACTTTGGCAATTTCCCCAAGGTTATCATTTCTTTCATTATTTTCACCCTCAAGAAGTTGGTGAGCAAATTTTGAATTTCTGGGGCTGTTACGAGAGGCAAACAATGGCAATATCTGCACAGCCCTCTACATTTTTATCTAGTCATCAAAAAGCTTAGGGAGATGAAAGAATAATTTATCTTCCTGCTCAATTAATCACAGTTTTTTTAGTGACGGCGTAGCCCGACATCACTAATTTTTTGCTACTTAATCTACGCACCTATTTAAATTGTTAACTTTTGTAAAATCCTCTTTCTTTTTAAGAAATACTCGCAATAAACTAAATGCAGAATGCTGAACAATTGGGTGACAAATTCAATAGCATAGTCAGCTTTTATCGGGAAAAAAGAGTAAAAGCTGACTATGCTATTGAATTTGTCACCCAATTGT
>PWQB01000549.1 GCA_003556955.1 Nostocaceae cyanobacterium CSSed10_463m | reverse complement strand
TCAAATTGTTTACCGCCAATCAAGTTTGCATACTCATTGGTTTTAAAATCGCTCATTCGCACAATTACGGGACGGGGATATTGAGCAGCTGCAATTTTTGCCATCCCTCGCGCCAAATGATCCACAAAATACTCGGTTTTATCTTGATAGCCGTAAGTTAAATTCTGAATCTGCTTACGTGTACCTCTATCTTTTAAATCATCGAAATGCACCAAAGCCATCGGGTGAATTTTAATAATATTATTGATAATAAATTCCATCCGCGCCAAACCAATGCCATCACAGGGTAAACGCCACCAACGCAAAGCCGCCCCCGGACTGGCAATATTCATTAATATCTGCGTTTGGGTGTGAGGAATATTTTCCATATTTACCTCTGTCTCGGCAAACTGCAAAATGTCCTTATAGATGTACCCTTGGTCGCCTTCAGCGCAAGAAATCGTAATTTCCTGTTGATTTTGCAAAACTTCCGTCGCCTTATCCGTGCCGACAATCGCCGGAATCCCTAACTCACGGCTGACAATGGCCGCGTGACAAGTTCTTCCACCGTGGTCTGTGACAATACCAGCAGCGCGTTTCATCACTGGAACCCAGTCAGGATCAGTCATTTGCGTGACTAGAATTGACCCATCTTGAAAATCACGGATATCTTCGGCACTTTCAATTAGACATACTTTACCAGATGCGATCGCCTCCCCAATACTCAAGCCAGTCAGGATTTTCTCGCCCTTTGACTGCAAACTATAAGTCTTCAGAGAAGCAGCCACTTTTTGCCTTTGTACAGTTTCTGGACGCGCCTGGACAATAAACAAATCACCCGTTTCGCCATCCTTTGCCCATTCCATATCCATCGGCTGGTTATAGTGGGATTCAATCACAGTTGCCCAAGCAGCTAATTGTAAAATCTCATCATCTGAGAGGACAAAAGTTTGACGTTCGGCGGGAGATGTGTTAATGTTTTTAGTAGACTGAGTACCTCCCTTGGCATAAACTAGCTTTTTCTGTTTATCCCCCAAAGTTTTCTCAATCACAGGTTTAAAATTATCTTGATTTAGCAAAGGTTTAAACACCCGATACTCATCCGGTGTCACAGATCCTTGGACAACATTTTCACCCAAACCCCAAGCTGCATCAATCAAAACAATATCTGGGAATCCCGTTTCCGTATCAATAGAAAACATCACCCCCGCACTGGCTTGATCTGAGCGTACCATCTTTTGCACACCAATGGAAAGAGCCACTTTTGTATGCTCAAAACCTTGGGCTTCTCGGTAACTAATCGCTCTGTCAGTAAACAATGAAGCGTAGCATTTACGACAGGCATCTAATAATTCTACCTCACCGGTGATATTTAGAAACGTTTCCTGCTGACCGGCAAAACTAGCTTGGGGTAAATCTTCGGCTGTGGCGCTGCTTCTGACGGCGACATCAACTTCATGGTTATTGTAGTTTTGACAAAGCTGGTGGTAAGCATTTTTAATCGCTGCGGCGATGTCTGCGGGAAATTCCGCCGCTAAAAATAATCGCCGGATGGATTTACCAACTTTATCTAAGGGAGTTTTACCGCTTTGCAGTTGTTCTAAATGAGACTGGATTTTCTCTGTGAGTTGATTTGCTGTTAAGAATTGCCAATAAGCATCTGCGGTGGTGGCGAAACCATCGGGAACGCGAATACCTTTGTCTTTGAGACTGGCTATCATTTCTCCCAAAGAGGCGTTTTTACCGCCGACAATGGCGACATCATGAGATTTGAGGGTTTCAAACCAGCGTATTTGAGGGTTTTGTGGAGTTGACATGGGGTTTTTTTTTAACGCAGAGGGGCGCGGAGGGAAGCGCAAAGGTACGCGGAGAGTTCTTTCTTGGCGGTTCGTTTAAACAGTTTGCAGAGGTCGAGAGGTTTTTGCCATTTTTTGGGCTTGTCGAACCATTTGACTGGCGTAACCCCATTCGTTGTCATACCAACTCATGATTTTTACTAAGTCGCCATCCACAACTTGAGTCATGCTTAAATCGACTATAGAGGCGCGAGGATCTTGGATAATATCAGATGAAACTATAGGATCTTCGCAGACACCTAAAACATCTTGGTATCTTTGGTTATTGGTTTCTTCTAGAAAAATATTGTTTATTTCTTCGACAGTGGTTGGTTTTTCGGTGACAAAGGTAATATCTGCAATAGAACCTACGGCGACAGGAACCCGTATCGCCGCACCATCAAATTTGTTTGCGTATTGGGTGAGAACTTGAGCAGTGGCGATCGCTGCTCCGGTTGTAGTTGGTACTATGTTAGCAGCCGCAGCTCTACCTCTGGTAAATTTTTTATGTGGTCTATCCACTATTTCTTGAGTGGAAGTATAGGCGTGAATTGTGGTCATAATCGCCTTTTTTACTCCGATTCTTCTGCCCATGACTTCGACGACGGGAGTAATGCAATTTGTGGTACAACTGGCACAGGAAACCATCCGTTCTGATTCGGGAGTTTCGTTAACTCCGTACACAATTGTCTGAATACCTTCACTCTTAGCTGGAGCCGATAAGATCACGTTTTTAGCTCCGGCTTGCAGATGTTTTTCTAATTCTTTTTTCTTCGTGAATCTGCCTGCACATTCAAAGACAATATCAATATCTAAATCACGCCAAGGCAGGTTAATTGGGTCTTTCTCATTAAATACTGGATATTTTTTGCAACTAATTATTAAATTATTACTATTGCTTTCTACAGTTTTTTCATATCTCCCATAAACAGTATCATATTTCAATAAATAAGCGAGATTATCTGGTGGGATAATCTCATTTATAGCGACTAATTCTAATTCGCTCGTATTCAGGACAATTTTTAAAACTGCTCTGCCAATTCTACCTAATCCATTAATTGCTACTCTCGTCATAATTGACCTCCTTTAAGAATTATCCAGGGGGGATAAGCAAAGTTTAAAAAGCCTCCCCATCCCCATTAGGGGCGGTGTATTCACATCTTGCACCCGTCGCAATAACCCGCCGGAGGTTCAAACCCCCGTCTGATAGCGAAAGTCGTCTAAAGACGACTGAGAAAAGATTTCAGCCCATTTTCATTGACTTTAACTATGAGGGCGGACATCTTTGCCCTCCCCCACAATATGGCTAAAATTCTCACCTAATGGGCTACTAGTTGCTCAGTCCGTTGTGCTAATAGCTGCTTGGCTCGTTCTGCTGTATTCTGATTTTGCTTTTTCACGTCTTGGAAAAATTGCGTCAAATCCCGATCGCCTGCTTGTTCGGCATCGTTAAGATATGTTTCACAGCAAGCACAACATTGCAAAGCGTGGTATAATACACTAATCAAATTAAAGTGTTCGTCGCTCGTTCCAGTATGATATTTGTCAGGCATTGTCTTGACTCCTGGTGACAGTAGCTTCTAAGGTAACTGTGTCTTTTGCAATTAACTCCTACCAGAGGAAATAATTAGACATTAATGTTTATACTCCTACTGGATGTCTAACTTGCGATTTCACAGCTTCCACAATGGCATCAGCATCAATTTTGGCAGCATGAAGTAATTCCTCTGGTGTGCCTGAACTTGGCATATCCTGTACCGCCAATTTAATTAATTGCAGTTG
>PWQB01000184.1 GCA_003556955.1 Nostocaceae cyanobacterium CSSed10_463m | reverse complement strand
TGGACATTATTCACAATTTTAAGCTAAAGTTGTAATGACTTTGTTTAAGCGCAAAGTATAATCTCAGCAAATACGCACAAGCTACAGACAATTATCACCTTGAGCCATAAATTCCGCAGCAGCACAAGTAGGAGCATAACAACTCATGTAATATTCTTGCATATTGAAAGAACCAAAAATAATAAAACGGGCAAATCCCCTTAATAGTTAACAGACTTAACTATGCAAAACCAATCAATCACGACAAAACCGATTCGTTCCCTAGAAGATGCTTTAGAACGGTGTCAACAGTTAGGTATGCGTGTCAGCCGCCAGCGTCGCTTTATTTTAGAACTGCTGTGGGAAGCGAACGAACACCTTTGTGCTAAAGATATTTATGATCGCCTCAGTCAGCAAGGTAAAGATATTGGACATACTTCTGTATATCAAAATTTAGAAGCCTTATCCACTCAGGGCATCATTGAGTGTATTGAACACTGTGACGGGCGTTTATACGGCAATATCAGTGATTCCCATAGTCACGTCAACTGTCTTGATACTAATCAACTTATTGATATTCACATAGAACTGCCAGAAGAATTGCTGCGTCAAGTCGAAGAAAAAACAGGAGTGCGAATTACTGAATACAGTATTAACTTTTATGGTTATCGCAACTCCCCAGAAAAACCATAGTTAAAAGTTTGTAGTGAGGACTTTAGTCCTCATCTTTCATATAAATATTCATGATAAATTATGCTGTAGCTCTAAGAGGTTGTTTGAAAAGTCTTATTGTCGGTAGCAAAACATTCTAGATCCCCCTAAATCCCCCTTAAAAAGGGGGACTTTGATTCTAATTCCCCCCTTTTCCTAGTCCGAAGGTGCATCCCCGCAGGGGTTTAGGGGGGCTAGGGGGGATCTACGAGTGCCTAAAATCACAGCCAGACACTTTTCAAACATCCTGTAAGGTAGCAATGCTCTCAGGGCTATTCTGTTTTTATTTTTTGAATAGAGAAATTTTGCAATTGGCAAAAACAAGTGACAATGAGGGGGACTAATTTTAGCATCAACAGTCTTTGTGACTAAAAAAACAGGCGTTGTGTATTTGTTGAAACTATGAGCAATAGACCCCTAAAATTATTGTTAATTGACCAAGATCCTATATTTCGCTTAGGACTAAGGGTAGCATTGTCGGCATTACCTAACATCGAAGTGGTAGCGGAAGCAGAAACAGATACCACGGCTTTGCAGATATTAGCAGAACTGGCTCAACAAGATCCCCACCAAGTAAATTTGGTAGTTTTAGAATTAGGCAATGGTCGCTCTATTTCCAGCCAACAGCAAGGTTTACAACTGTGTCAACAACTCAAAATCCAATATCCCAAATTACCAGTTTTGCTACTTAGTTCTGTGCAAGAATTAGGATTATTGTTAGCAGTTCAAGCTGCTGGGGTGAACGGCTACTGTCCTAAAGGTACTCCCATGACTGAATTAGTCAGAGTTATGGAAGATTTAGCCGATGGTGGTTTTTATTGGTTTCCCGAACAGCGCAGCGTAGAACCAAGTACTCATTACCCCATTACCCCATCGCCTACTCTTCCTTTAGCTAAGATACGCAAAGATTGGTATTTGTCAGGAATTGGTTACATTGAGGCCACTTTAGCCGAAGTGACAGCGCAATTACAAACCCCTGGATTACCATTAATAGATCGAGCCGTTTTTGCTGGACAACGACGAGAATTGTTAGCATCTCGTTGGCTACTAACTCGGTTATTAGTTTCACCACAGGAAAGACAACAGGAACAGCCGGAAAAATCAATCACCGCTACTCAAAAACCGCCTGTAATGCCCTCCTTAAGTAGTCCTATTGTGCCAATAGAGTTACAAGAACTACCAACTTCAGCGCCCCTACTTAGTCCGCGATCGCTTCAATCTGATTTATTCTCATTATGTGTGACCAAGTTACAATTATCTTTACAAAATGTTACAGATGTCGCTTTAGAAATTGACATTTTTCGGGAAGATAAAAAACGAGAATTACTCTATTTAACGCTGCAAAAACTGGCTCAAAAACTTGATGAGTTGCGTGTTCCTCAAGTGACAATTGCTCAACTCAAAGAGATAAAAGACAGCATATTATATGAGTTATGGCAAGCAGTTATTACAGATTTCTTTGGTAAATTTTATCGAGTACAAGTAAGTAACCAGAATATAGAAGTTGTTAATTTATTGCTGCAAAATTATCGAGTTATCCAAATTGAGATTTTCAATAAAATTCCCTTAGTTGAAGAATTATTTTCTTATTTGGTATTTCAAACAGATTTACACATTGATAATACCTGTTATTCTGCTGGTAGCCCAGAAGCTAAATCCCAGGCATTAATAATTTTAGAAAACTTATTAATTCAAGTAGCCAATGGTGTAGTGCAACCACTGCTCAACTATTTAGCAGATGTGGAAGAAATTAAACAAAATTATTATGACCGCCGATTAATTTCTACACGAGAAATAGAAAGATTTCGCAATGAATTATCTTGGAAATACCGTTTAAATAAATATATTAATGAGCCGAAAGCTATGTTTGAAAGTAGCTATGAGTTATTTGTCTTAGCACCCCGTGGAATTGCTAAAACTGCAATTTATGCCCCCCGTGGTCAAGAATTAGCTCAACTTTCTGGTATTCCCCTATTAGTCACATTAACACTAGAATTTCGAGATGCGATCGCACCCCGGTTAAAATCCTTATTAGCTGTTGTCGGTAGCAGTATTGTTTTTATACTCACAAAAATAGTTGGTCGGGGTTTAGGCTTAATCGGTCGGGGTATTCTGCAAGGAATTGGTAGTGTATCCTTTACAGAAAAGAATTTTAAGCGCAATGGTGAACGCCAAAAGTGAAAAAGTACCTAAGAGGGTGTTTGAAAAGTAGTTGGCTGTGATTTTAGGCACTCGCAGATCCCCTTGAGCCTCCCCTTGAAAAGGGGGGAATTAGAATCAAAGTCCCCCTTCTTAAGGGGGATTTAGGGGGATCTATAATGTTTTGCTACCGACAATAGGACTTTTCAAATATCCTCTAAAGTCCGTCAGCTTTCAACGTTTGTAGTGAGGACTTTAGTCCTCTCTATCCGCAGTCATCGCCAAACAAGGGCTAAAGCCATGACTACGAAAGAAGTCACCACAATTTTACAAATTCCAATTGCGGCGAAAATGAAAGAAGCCTTCGAGAAAGTCTTGTAATGCAGAATTATTATTTAACTTTTGCTTACCCCACTCTCTAGCTGTATTTTCAATAATGTCTGAAAAACTCGGATAAACAGGAGATAAATTTGCTAACTGTTTAACTGGAATCTTTTGGGACATGGCTAAAGCAATTAAATTAATTAACTCTGATGCTTCCGCCCCCAATATAGAGGCTCCCAAAATTTCCCCATTGCGGAGTACAATTAATTTACATATACCTGTAGTTTCATCCCGTAGTTGGGCTGCTGCTATTGATTTATAATATTGTCGTAAAACAAAGATTTCCTCAGATTTAAATTGGCGTTTAGCTTGCGCTGCTGTTAAACCCACTTCCGCAATGCTGGGATGACAATTCAGCGCCCAAGGAACACAGCGATAATTTACCC
>PWQB01000643.1 GCA_003556955.1 Nostocaceae cyanobacterium CSSed10_463m | reverse complement strand
ACTGGCACAAATAGCATGAAGAAGTGTAACCAACGTTTGTTGGAGAAGGCAATCCCGAAAATCTGTGACCAGAAACGGTTTGCTGTCACCATTGAGTAGGTTTCTTCAGCTTGGGTGGGGTTAAAAGCGGGGAAGGTGTTGGAACCGTCGCCGTCTTCAAATAAAGTATTTTCAACTGTGGCTCCGTGAATGGCACACAATAGCGCACCACCCAAGACACCTGCTACACCCATCATGTGGAAGGGGTTCAGTGTCCAGTTGTGGAAACCTTGCAGGAATAGTAGGAAACGGAAAATTGCAGCTACACCAAAGCTGGGTGCAAAGAACCAGCTGGACTGTCCCAAGGGGTACATCAAAAATACGCTGACGAATACCGCAATGGGGGCAGAGAAGGCGAGGGCGTTGTATGGACGGATGCCTACTAGACGGGCAATTTCAAATTGGCGCAACATGAAGCCAATTAAACCAAAGGCTCCGTGTAGGGCTACGAATGGCCATAAGCCACCCAATTGGAACCAACGGGTCAGGTCACCTTGGGCTTCTGGTCCCCACAATAACAGTAGGGAGTGTCCCATGCTGTCTGCTGGTGAGGAAACTGCAACTGTTAAGAAGTTACAACCTTCCAGGTAAGATGATGCTAATCCGTGGGTGTACCAGGATGTGACGAATGTTGTACCGGTGAGCCAACCGCCTAGTGCTAGGTAAGCGCAAGGGAATAATAATATCCCTGACCAGCCTACGAATACAAAGCGATCGCGCTTTAACCAGTCGTCTAATACGTCAAACCACCCTCTACTAGGGGCGCGTCCAACTGCGATGGTCATTGAACTAAAATCCTCTTTTACTAAAATTGCAACGTCTTTGAAGCAGCGCTATCGGTAATTTTCCCGACTTTATGCGACTGCAACGAGGAATTAACGTTTTTTTGACATTCTCAGCCGCCTGAAAGCATCTGAGAATCTGAGATTTTACCGTCTTGATGATCGGCATTTCTCAGAGTTATGACATTACACGTACCATTAGCTAATTATTTAGCTTCTGGTAACTTAATGATTCTTAACTTATCACATCCCTTGGGGTTTTCGTCCAATGGACTGTTGTAAATTAGGTATTAAACACAAACCTATTACTTATTATTAATATCAGAATTTTAACAATCTGACATAAGTTTTCTCAGAAATCTCAAAGGTTTAGTCTCTGACGTTGCACGAAAAGCTCCAGAAATGGCAGACTTGGATAGGGAAGAACTCACAGGCCAAGGCAGTTCAATGACGGCATCAACAACAATTAACAAAGGTGATTCGCCCAATGGCGATCGCAAATCTTCAAGTATCCTGCATCAAAACGTTCTAGGTTCGCGTCGGTTTAGTAACTACTGGTGGGCAACTATCGTAACATTGGGAGCCACCGGCTTCTTGTTGGCTGGATTATCTAGTTACTTGCAAGTAAATTTACTCATAGTTACTGAT
Source organism: Nostocaceae cyanobacterium CSSed10_463m (assembly GCA_003556955.1). Next base: position 2,139 of record PWQB01000643.1, on the reverse strand, counting down.
CCAACTCAACTGATATTCGTACCCCAAGGACTCGTTATGGGGTTGTACGGCACTGCCGGCGTACTTTTAGCCTTATATCTCTGGCTAGTGATTTTATGGGATGTAGGAGGCGGCTACAACGACTTTAACCAGGAAACCGGTAAGATTAAAATCTTTCGGTGGGGATTTCCCGGTAAAAATCGTCGCATTGAAATCGATACCTATACTCAAGATGTGCAGGCTATCAGAATAGACATCAAAGAAGGTCTTAATCCCCGGCGTGCGCTCTACCTACGCGTCAAGGGTCGGCGAGATATCCCTTTAACACGGGTAGGTCAACCGTTATCTTTGGCAGAGTTAGAAACTACAGGCGCAGAATTAGCCCGCTTTTTGAAAGTACCCCTGGAAGGACTTTAGAAGAGGCAGGGGAGAAGAGGTAGGGGAGAAGTTTTTTCCCAATTCCCAGTAGGGGCGGGTTCATAGATATGATTCAATATAAACGAGGATATTATTAAACCCGCCCCTACAATCTTCCCCAATACCCAGTCCTAATTCTCAGTCCCCAGTCACCAGTCCCCAGTCCCCTAAAAAGATAAGATACTCTGGTTGAATTAGTAACTGGCTATGCGGTTAAAAATTTCACAATTTCTGTTTGTATTTTTGATAGTCGGTGCTTTAACCTTGGGAGGATGTTCAGGACAGGATGTGACTTCTGATCCCGCTTCTCCCACCTCAACAGCAGGCGAGACACAAACTACAACAAATACTGAAGCAACATCTGTATCTGAAACTATAAATGAGAGTGTTCCTGGAATGAAAGATTTACCACGGCTCGAAGGTAAGGCTACTGTGGTGATGACGGTTAACGGTTCGCCAATTACTATCGAGGTAGACGGTACCAATGCCCCCATTACAGCTGGTAACTTCGTCGATTTAGTCCAAAAAGGTGTGTACGATGGTTTAGTTTTCCATCGAGTTGTCCGTGATCCCCAACCTTTTGTGGTTCAAGGGGGTGACCCTCAAAGCAAAGACCCCAATTTTCCAGTAAGTAGACTGGGAACCGGTGGTTATGTTGACTCAGAGACTGGACGTGAGCGCCGGATACCTTTAGAAATTAAGCCACAAGGGGAAGAAACCCCAATTTATGGCAAAACTTTAGAATCGGCTCGTGTGACTAAGCCACCTCAGTTACAGCATAAACTGGGTGCGGTAGCTATGGCGCGATCGCAAATGCCTGATTCTGCTTCTTCACAGTTTTACTTTGCTTTAGCAGATTTAGCTTTCCTTGATGGTAGCTATGCTGTATTCGGTAATGTGACTGAAGGCTTTGATGTAGTTAACAAAATTCAGCAAGGCGATCGCATTGAATCGGCTAAAGTGACTCAAGGCGCTGAAAATCTCAAAACACCTGAGTAGAAGAGGCAGGGGGGCAGGGTGCAGGGGAGAAAGACTGCTCTGACAATTGTCTAGTACCCAGTACCCAGTCCTCAATTTCCAATAACTGTAGGGGCGGGTTTATAATATGATTCAACACAAACGAGGATATTAGTAAACCCGCCCTCGTCAAAACCCCAATCCTCATTCCTCATTCCCCAAATTGGTTGTTATTACTGGTATCGGTTTAGTCTCAGCTTTAGGGACTAATTTAGAGGATAGCTGGCAAAAGTTAATAGCGGGTAAGTCTGGTATTCAGTGGTATCAACCATTTGCAGAACTAGAAGCATATCCTCTGGGGTTGATTGGCACACAACCTACTCAATTAAAAAGTTTGACTCAGCAGGTTGTCGCTGCTGCATTAACAGACGCGCGATTAGTTTCACCTTTACCTGATTGTGCGGTGGTGATTGGCTCAAGTCGCAGTCATCAAGGGGCTTGGGAATCACTGGCTCGGCAAATGTATGGGAATTTTAGCCCCCAATCAGCTTTAAAGAGTAGTGATATATTCTTAGAGAATTGGTTAGATTTTTTACCTCATACCAATGCGATCGCATCGGCTCGACAAATCGGCGCATCTGGTATAGTTTTAGCACCAATGGCAGCTTGTGCTACTGGTATTTGGGCGATCGCGAAAGCGGCTTTATTAATCGAAACTGGGCAATGTCAACAGGCGATCGCTGGTGCTGTGGAAGCCCCCATTACACCCCTGACTTTGACAGGATT
>PWQB01000132.1 GCA_003556955.1 Nostocaceae cyanobacterium CSSed10_463m | reverse complement strand
CCAGGGCCACCACCACCATGAGGAATACAAAAAGTTTTATGCAGATTTAAATGACAGACATCAGCGCCAATATCACCAGGACGACAAATACCCACTTGGGCATTCATATTAGCCCCATCCATATACACTTGTCCACCGTGACCATGCACAACAGCGCAGATTTCCTGAATTCCTTCCTCAAACACACCATGAGTTGAAGGATAAGTCACCATTAAAGCCGCTAGTTGCTGACTATGTTTTTCCGCCTTCGCTTTTAAATCATCCAGGTCAATATTACCATCTGCATCACAAGCAACTGCTACCACCTTCATACCGCACATTACCGCACTAGCAGGGTTAGTTCCATGTGCTGACGAAGGAATCAAACAGATATTCCGGTGTCCTTCCCCACGAGTTTCGTGATATTGACGAATCACTAAAAGTCCTGCGTATTCCCCTTGAGAACCTGCATTAGGTTGTAGAGAAACACCAGCAAATCCCGTAATTTCAGCTAACCAAGTCTCAAGTTGCTGGAACAGAATTTGATAACCCCGTGTTTGGGATGGTGGCGCAAACGGATGAATCTTGCCAAATTCTTCCCAAGAAACTGGAATCATCTCAGCCGTTGCATTTAACTTCATTGTGCAGGAACCCAAGGGAATCATCGAAGTAGTTAAAGATAAATCCTTGGTTTCTAGCTGATGCAGATAACGCAACAACTCAGTTTCTGAGTGATAACGATTGAATACAGGATGATTCAAATAGTTACTGGTACGGGGTAAGAGTACCTGAGAAGATGGGGATAATTCTTCTATAGTAAAGGGAAGATTATCGTTAAGAGCAAAAATCTGCCACAGGTCGATTAAATCTTCTGGTGTGGTAGTTTCATCTAAAGAAATACCCACAGATGTAGCATCAAGAACCCGGAGATTAATATTTCGCTCTTGACAAGCTTCCAGAATAGCTTTGATAGATTGTGTACCTAAATCCACTCGCAGCGTATCAAAGAAATGTTCAGAACTAATGCTGTAACCCAGTCGCTTCAATCCTGCGGCTAAAGAGACCGTTAACTGGTGAATATTCTGGGCAATATTTCTGATACCATTTGCACCATGATATACAGCATACATACTTGCCATGACTGCCAATAATACCTGTGCTGTACAGATATTACTCGTAGCTTTTTCTCTGCGGATGTGCTGTTCACGGGTTTGTAAAGCCAGACGTAAAGCGGGTTTACCTTGAGCATCTTTTGATACTCCCACAATTCGCCCTGGAACCTGCCGTTTATACTGTTCTTTCGTCGCAAAGTAAGCCGCATGAGGTCCCCCAAACCCCAACGGAATACCGAAGCGCTGGGTACTTCCCACAGCAATATCAGCCCCAAATTCTCCTGGTGGTGTCAGTAAAGCTAAACTTAAAGGGTCTGCTGCTACCGTCACCAATGCACCCTCAGCATGGGCTTTTTCAATAAAAGCGCGGTAGTCGTAAATCGTGCCATCACTAGCGGGATATTGCAGAACAGCCCCAAAAATTGGTTCAGCAAAATCAAAAGTCTGATGATCACCGATAATAATCTTAATCCCCAAGGGTTTAGCCCTAGTTTTTAAGACATCGATAGTTTGGGGATGGCAATTCTCAGAGACAAAATAAGCATTGGCATGATTTTTGCACACACCATAACTGAGACTCATGGCTTCTGCTGCTGCTGTCGCTTCATCAAGTAAGGAAGCATTGGCAATTTCCAACCCTGTGAGGTCAATAATCATCGTCTGGAAATTCAGCAGCGCTTCCAGTCTTCCTTGGGCAATTTCTGGCTGATAGGGAGTATAGGCTGTATACCAACCAGGATTTTCCAGAATATTGCGTTGAATTACCGGAGGGGTGATACAGTCGTAATATCCCGTACCGATATATGAACGGCACACCTGATTTTTAGCAGCAATTTGTTTTAACTTTGCCAGTGCTGCATACTCACTTTGCGCTGCTGGTAACTTGAGGGATTTCTGGAGTCGAATACCCTGCGGTACTGTTTTGTCAATGAGGGAGTCCAGATTTTGTAAACCCAAAACCTCAAGCATTTGCTGGATGTCATCAGAGTTAGGGCCAATGTGTCGTTGTGCGAAACTGCTTGACTTTGGACTCCCTTGACTCACCATTGGTAAATGGCTTGATTTAGGAACAGGCGGGTAATGTACCACAAGTTGAACTCCAAATGTAACTATTTCATATTTTGCAACAAATACTCATAATAAGTGGGAGTCCGTGATTAATTCATCTAAATTTCATCGCTGATTTTTGCACAAAATCGTTCATCCAATTTGCCAAGCATTTCTTCCCTCTCTTTCTTCACTTGGCGCACTTGGCGTACTTGGCGGTATGCGCTACGCTTAACCCAACCTTGTATATTGAGTGAAAAGCCAAAATCACTTCTGACTTTCCACTCAACACTCAGCACTCAGCACTCAGCACTCAGCACTCAGCACTCTTACTCGCCTTCTACTAGGGCGCGGTACTCATCGGCTGTCAAAGCATCCAGCACTTCATCCGCATCATTGACACGTACTTTTAAGAACCAGGCTTCCCCATAGGGGTCCTCTGCTACTTCTTCGGGAGATTCAATTAAAGCTTCATTGCGTTCTATGACTGTGCCGGTAACTGGTGAATTCAGGTCTTCCACAGCTTTCACAGATTCAATAGTGCCAAATGTTTCCCCCTTCGTAACCAGGTCGCCAATGTCAGGTAATTCTAAAAATACGACATCCCCCATTTGGTCTACGGCAAATTCAGTAATGCCAATAGTGCCAATTTCACCATCTAGCCGCACGTATTCATGAGTATCCAGGTATCTAAAATCCTGTGGATATTCAAAAGACATATTTGTTTTCCTTCGGTATCAAAATAATTGAGATAGAGTAACTCAAAACACATTATCAGCTAGTGACACGATTTTTGGAGCGATAAAAGGGACGTTTTACTACAACGCCTGGGTAAGTTCTGCCCCGAATTTCTACTTCTAGCTGTTCACCCACCTTTGCAAGGGTCGTGGGAACGTAGGCTAAGGCTATGGGATAACCCAATGTAGGCGATAATGTGCCACTGGTAATTTCTCCCACAACTTCACCTGCTGATAAAATTGGGTAGCCATGACGGGCAATATTACGCCCTGACATTTGTAAACCGATTAATCGCTTCTGCACTCCATCGGCTTTTTGCTGTGCTAAAACTTCTCGCCCGATAAAATCACCTTTCGTATCGAGGTGAACTAGCCAACTCAAACCTGCTTCTAGGGGTGTGGTGGTGTCGTCAATATCTTGCCCATACAGTGCCATTGCTGCTTCGAGTCGCAGGGTATCTCTAGCACCTAGTCCGCAGGGGGTAACGCCAGCTTGATGGAGTGTTTGCCACAATTCTATTCCCACATCTGGATCTAGCATGACTTCAAAACCATCTTCGCCAGTGTAACCTGTGCGGGCTATAAAGGCAGGTTTATCCAGTACAGTAGCTTGGAGGTGTCCAAAGGCTTTGATGGGTTCTAAGTCTTCTTTGACAAAGGGCTGGAGATATTTAACTGCTTTTGGCCCTTGGACAGCAATTAAAACTTTTTCTGGTGACAGGTCTTGAAATTGCACCTG
>PWQB01000800.1 GCA_003556955.1 Nostocaceae cyanobacterium CSSed10_463m | reverse complement strand
CAATTCCGTCTGACGCTGCAACTATTCGGTTCTGCACGGCGTAATTCTACCAAACTTGTTAAAGCCTCATGCCAAATTCCTGATTCTGCATAAATACTAGGCAAAGTCCGCAAATTGGCTGTTTCTAATGCTTGAGATAAAGGTAATTCTGGCTGAATCCGTTCCACCCAACCATCTACCCCAGGATTGCGGCTAAAATCATTAGGATCACAAATAATATTGAAAGACCAAAGGTAAGTTTCACCTAATTCCAGTGCATCAACATTTTCCGGCAGGGTAAAACTAATAATTCCCGGTTGATTCGGTAGTTTTAAAGTAGTTTCATAAACGACTTTTTGAGACTTATTAGCTAAGAGAATAAACCTGGCTGTTTGAACTTGAGTTTTAGGTATAGACCAGAAAAATGTCGGGTGTGACGCAAGTGTTAACCCCAATCTATCTGGAGGGGTTAAAGAAGTTAAGGGTTGGTTTCCTAACAGACAAGTAGTACCACGGGTTGAACCACCAGCACTAGCAGGAGGCGCACCTCGTCTTGGTGGTTTAAAGGTCTGACTAATTTGCCAAGTTTGTTTTGTATAATCAGGCTGATATGGTGTCTGTGCTGAAGCCATAAGCGGATGAAAATATAAAGGTAAGGAAAAGGCTACAAAGTATTGAGATATTTTCTTCCAGTTCATATTGATATATCAAATACTGTGAATTAGTTATTACTACCATAATCTAGCAGTCTATTCCTGAATTTACCCGTAGGTTTACGTAAAATTCTAGAATCGTTCCCAGCTATCAACAAACGTACCAGAAACCAAGCAAAACCTCTGTATAAAGTTTGGAATTTACACACAGGAGAATTATTATATATTTGTTGTTACGCTCTGCATTAGTTGATTTGCGTGAGACGCGATCGCCTGCCAATTTCCTTGTATAACCAGCTTTTGGGGAAATAATTCACCACTCAAACCCACAGCGATCGCCCCAGCTTGGATAAATTCTGGAGCATTTTCTAAAGTCACTCCCCCAGTAGGAATTAAGGGAATTTCACCCAGTGGCCCTTGTAAACTTTTAATATAATTAACTCCTCCCACAGCTTGCACAGGAAACACCTTCACACAGCTTGCACCCTGATTCCAAGCAGTGACAATTTCTGTGGGAGTCATAGCACCGGGGATAATAGGGATATCTTGTTTGACTGCGGCTTGAATCATGGCAGAATCAACGTGGGGTGAAAAGAGAAATTGCGCCCCAGATGCGATCGCCTCTTGCAATTGTCCGACATTAAACAGCGTCCCCGTGCCAATGAGACAATTTGGTAACTCTGCCCGTAATAGACTAATTAATTCCCCAGGGCGATCGCTATTCCAGGTAATTTCAATCAGCCCCATTCCCCCAGCCGCAGCAGCCATAGCCATTTTTTGAGCTAACCGCATATCTGAAGCGCGAATAACTGCGATCGCACGGTGTTTTTGCAGATGTGATAACCAAACTTGATCAGACATTTCATAAAAACGTGAGTTCGACGGAACCTAACCCCAACCCCTTCCCTACAAGGGCAGGGGCAAAAAATCTATAACGTGGTATCAAATAAATAATAGACTTTTTCAGCCTCTTTCCTCGTAGGGCTATGGTGTTGTACATACAAGTCTTATCAAGTTACCTAACAGCGTTTCGATCCCCCCTAACCCCCCTTGAGAAGGGGGGAAATAGAATCAAAGTCCCCCTTTTTAAGGGGGATTTAGGGGGATCAGATCACTTGTGTGTACACCATAGTTCCTTGCAGGGGAGAGGAATGGAAGGTACAAGATATGTGTGTTGACTATTCCTAGAGGGAGATCCATACATTTAGTATCATGCGACCTTAGCCAGATGGAATCAGAGGTGGAGATTTTTAAGCTGAATGTAGTAAGAACCGAAATATAACAGGTGTAAAAACCGTATCGAACTTAACTTGCGCGGTGATACGGAATTTAAAACCCGTGCGGGTATTTCTCAATCATTAATTCATTATGGTAGACGCAACTATCAATAGCATAGTCGATGCGGTGCGTGGGTATGCACACCGATTAACAGGCGCAGATCAAGACTACGATCCATTAATGAATTTAATCGGCAATGCGCGTTTTGTCTTGATTGGCGAAGCCTCCCACGGGACTCATGAATTTTACGAACAACGGGCGGAAATTACTAAACGGCTAATTCAAGAAAAGGGGTTTACAGCCGTAGCGGTGGAAGCGGATTGGCCTGATGCTTACCGAGTCAATCGTTACGTCCAGGGTGTCGATGATGACCCCACACCAGCCGAAGCACTCTTAAATTTTCAACGCTTCCCTTTATGGATGTGGCGAAATACAGATGTGCTAAATTTTGTCGGCTGGTTACGGGAATACAATGATCGTTTACCCAGAAAGGCTATTAAAACGGGTTTTTATGGGTTAGACCTTTATAGTATGTATGCTTCCATTGAAGCAGTTCTCGGCTACCTGAATCAAGTTGACCCCGAAGCCGCCCGACGCGCCCGCGATCGCTATTCATGTTTAGAGCATTTTGGCGAAGATGCTCAAAAATATGGGTATGCTACCAGTTTTGGCATTGCTAAATCCTGTGAGCAAGAGGTAATTAATCAGCTCCAAGAATTGCAACGTCGAACTGCGGAATATATCCAAAAAGATGGGCGCGTTAAAACTGATGAGTTATTTTATGCCGAACAAAATGCTCGATTAGTCAAAAACGCTGAACATTACTACCGTTCGATGTTTCAAGGGCGAGTGTCTTCCTGGAATATACGCGATCGCCACATGGCGGAAACCTTAGATCAGCTGGTGGAACATTTAGATCAACAACATCAACCAGCCAAAGTTGTGGTTTGGGAACACAACTCCCATTTAGGTGACGCACGCGCCACCGATATGGGGTCAATGGGTGAGGTGAATGTTGGTCAATTGGTCAAAGAACGCTATGGGGATGAAGCTGTAAATATCGGCTTTACCACCTATACGGGTACTGTCACCGCAGTTTCTAACTGGGGAGAAGCGGCTCAACTCAAACAGGTTCGCTCTGCCTTACCTGGAAGTTATGAAGCCCTATTCCATGAAACTGAACGACCCCAATTTTACCTCAACCTCCGGGATGAGAATCAAGCAATTGTGGGTTTACGACAACCCCGACTAGAAAGAGCAATCGGTGTGATTTACCAGCCGGAAACTGAGCGTGTAAGTCACTACTTCCATGCTTGTTTACCCGAACAATTTGATGCGGTGATTCACATTGATGATACCAAGGGAGTCCAACCTTTAGACCGTGTTCCCACCTGGGAAATGCGGGACGCACCAGAGACTTTTCCCTTTGGTGTTTAGACAAACTATTGATAACTTCAACGCCAGTTATAAACTCCAGCTATGACAAATCTTGACCCCATGAGAATGGGAACGCGCTTGGCCAGGAATTGGTGGACAGTAGCATTAAGAGGAGCGATCGCCATCATCTTTGGTTTAGCAGCCCTCTTCTGGCCAAATATTACCCTCACAGCGTTGATATTTATCTTTGCTGCCTTTGTCTTAGTCAGTGGAGTATTATTGGCGATCGCTGCATTCCGAGATGGTCTGAATCATACCCACGCTTGGCTAATGTT
>PWQB01000218.1 GCA_003556955.1 Nostocaceae cyanobacterium CSSed10_463m | reverse complement strand
CCGGAGAGGGGTGCAAGTGCTGGATGAAGTTAATCAACCCTTTGGGGTTACCCAGTCGCTCGTTTTGGCAATCAAAAAGACCGCTCTGGCTCACCTAGCAGTTGAATCTCGCTCCGGGCATAATTTTATCTAGGTGCAGCATAAAAATCAGCAATTTAAAAAAGTCAGCTATCGGGAACAATCACCGAGACGCACATCAATAGGTGAAGTAACATGGCAATTACAGCAGCAGCATCGAGGCTGGGAACCGAGCCTTTTAGTGATGCACGTCCAATTGAACTGCGCCCCAATGCCAGTAAAGATGAAGTAGAGGTTGTGATCCGCGCCGTTTATCGGCAAGTTTTGGGTAACGACTATTTGATGGCATCGGAACGTCTAGTCAGCGCCGAATCACTCCTGCGAGATGGTAACTTGTCAGTGCGGGAGTTTGTCCGGAGCATTGCCAAATCAGAACTTTACAAAAACAAGTTTTTTTACAACAGTTTTCAAACTCGGTTGATTGAACTCAACTACAAACATATTTTGGGACGCGCTCCCTACGATGAAGCGGAAGTTGTCTACCACTTAGATTTGTACCAGAACAAAGGGTACGACGCGGAAATTGATTCTTATATTGATTCTCCAGAGTACCAAAATAACTTCGGCGACAATATTGTTCCTTATTATCGTGGTTTTGAGATTCAACCAGGACAAAAAACTGTCGGCTTTACCCGGATGTTCAGGTTATACCGGGGTTACGCCAATAGCGATCGCACCCAGGTAGAAGGTACTAAATCCCGTTTAGCGCAGGATTTAGCAAGTAATAAATCTTCTTCCATTGTGGGACCATCAGGAAGCAATGATAACTGGAATTATCGTGCTTCATCAGATGTGGCTCCGAAGAAGAATTTAGGAAATGCTGTAGGTGTAGGCGATCGCGTGTATCGCATCGAAGTTACAGCAATCCGTGGTTCTGGCTATCCCGGTATCAGACGGAGTAGCACAGCATTTATCGTACCTTACGAGCGACTCTCTGACAAGATCCAGCAAATTCACAAGCAGGGTGGCAAAATCGTCAGCATCACGTCAGCTTAAGGTAGCGTTACTCAACCTCATCAATACAGGAGATAAGAAGTAATGTTCGGTCAAACCACACTTGGGGCTGGTAGCGTTTCTTCATCTGCAAGCCGAGTATTTCGTTATGAAGTCGTAGGCTTGCGCCAAAATGCAGAAACCGATAAAAACCAATTCGATATTCGTCGCAGTGGTAGTGTATTTATTACAGTGCCATACAGTCGGATGAACGAAGAAATGCAACGCATTAACCGCTTAGGTGGCAGAATCATCAATATTTCACCATTGAGCGCTGAAGAGAACTAATTTCTTGGCATGAACGAACCCAGTGCGTCAGAATATCCAGCAGAAAATGCGCCCCAGTTGACACCAGAGTTAGCACTCGCCAACCTGCAATCATCAGATTTAAGTCTCCGCTATTACGCAGCTTGGTGGCTGGGCAAATTTCGAGTTAGCCAACCAGATGTTGTAGATGCCTTAATTGCAGCGTTAGACGATGAAGCCGACAGAACAGAAATGGGAGGTTATCCACTGCGGCGCAATGCTGCCAGAGCATTGGGGAAATTAGGTGATGCTAAAGCTATACCAGGCTTAATTAAGTGCTTGGAATGCCATGATTTTTATGTGCGCGAAGCAGCAGCCCAGTCTTTGCAAAAGTTACGGGACAAAACTGCTGCGCCAGCCCTCATAAAAATGTTAGATGGGGGTGTTGCCCAGGCCGTGCAAGTATCAGGCCGCCCCCATCTCACCCAGCCCTATGAAGCGGTAATAGAAGCCTTGGGAGCTATTGGTGCAACTGAGGCTATTTCTTTGATTTCACCGTTTTTAGAGCATGAAATCCCAGCAGTGCAGTGTGCAGCCGCGAGAGCAATGTATCAACTAACACAAGACCCTGTTTATGGGGATAGGTTAGTCAAAACTTTGTCTAGTAGCGATCTGAAATTGCGCCGCTTGGTTTTAACAGATTTGGGTGCAATTGGATACATGGCAGCAGCAGAGGCGATCGCGATCGCTCAGGTAGAAAATAGCTTTAAACTCATTGCCCTCAAAGGATTACTAGAGCATCAACTCACCCCAGAGTTAGATGTTTTGTCTGTTTCTGACAATGCTATCCAGGTGATGAACTTAATGGATTCACTTTTATAGTCATTAGTCATTAGTTATTAGTCATTAGTTTAATGATGAGTAGCCAATGACTATTGATGATTAATTACCGACCGTTTACTAATGACTGATGAATTAATTCGTGCCGTCGCCCAGGCAGATACACCAGCCAATATGGTAACGGCAGTACAAAACTTGGCAGCAGCAAAAGATGTTGCAGCTATTCCCACTTTAATTGCTGTGTTTGGTTATAACAACCCATCCGCAGCGACGGTGGCGGCAGCAGCATTGACCGAAATGGGAGAAATAGCAGTGCCACAATTGCTATCCCAGATAGACGATTATAACTATGGCGCACGGGCTTATTCGATTCGTACTTTAGCAGCGATCGCAGACCCCCGTGCTATAGACGTTTTAATCACAGCCGCAGCCACAGACTTTGCTCCCAGTGTCCGCCGTGCTGCTGCCAAGGGATTGGGAAATTTAAACTGGCATAAACTCGACTCTGCCGACAGGGAAACAGCGCTGAACAAAGCATTGGAAACCCTGTTGTTTATTTCTCAAGACTCAGAATGGTCAATTCGTTATGCTGCTGTTGTGGGTTTACAAGCCTTGGCGAAAATACCCGATTTACAGCAACCCATTCAAACGAGATTTGACCAGATGCTAGCCACTGATGACGAAAAAGCAATTCGCGCTCGTGTGCAGCTGGCTGTTTAAATCAGTGAACAGTTATCAGTTATCAGTTAGTAATTTTGAATTTCTGCGATCGCTGATTTCTGACTTACATATCATAAAACAAGGAAAAAGTAAATATGTCAATACCATTACTGAATTATTCATTTACCACGCAAAATCAGCGTGTAGAAGGTTACGAAGTACCCAACGAAGATACGCCCACCATGTATCGGTTAGCTGCTGCTACCTCAGATACAGATATTGATGCCATTATCTGGGCAGCATATCGGCAAATCTTTAGCGAACACTTAATCATTGAAAGTAATCGCCAAAAATTTCTGGAATCTCAACTGCGAAATCGAGCCATTAACGTTCGTGATTTTATTCGGGGATTGGGTAAATCAGAAGTTTACCGCACACAAGTAGCAGATATTAACACCAACTACCGTTTAGTTGACATCACCTTAAAGCGGTTTGTCGGACGCGCCGCCTACAACAAAGACGAAGAAATTGCTTGGTCAATTGTGATTGGTACAAAAGGATTACACGGTTTCATTGATACCTTGTTAGACAGTGAAGAATATCTGCAAAACTTTGGTGATGACATCGTACCTTTCCAACGTCGTCGGTATAAAGACAGACCCTTTAACTTAGTTAATCCTCGCTACGGTTCATACTGGCGCGATCGCATGATGTTAGAATCTATCGGTGGTCGTTCATTCTACAACGCCCGCACCACAGGCGTTGCCAGTAAAGAAGAAATTCGTCGAATTATTCCCGCCAATTTCATG
>PWQB01000086.1 GCA_003556955.1 Nostocaceae cyanobacterium CSSed10_463m | reverse complement strand
CCCTTCGACTGCGCTCAGGGCAAGCCTGCCCCCCTGCCTCTTCCTTCTTTTCTCCCCCCTGCACCCTGCACCCCTTCGACTGCGCTCAGGGCAAGCCTGCCCCCCTGCCTCTTCTCCTGCCTCTTCTAGCGATGCCAGCGAGTACCATCACGGCTATCAATTAATGTAATACCTTCTGCTTGTAATTGGTCACGGATGCGATCGCTTTCGGCAAAATTTTTGGCTTTACGGGCGGCTTGTCGTTGTTGAATTAAGTTCTCAATATCGCTATCAGTTAAACCTTCAGTTGTCACAGTTTCGGCTTCTGGTTGGGCGACTAAACCGAAAACTTCTGCTAACATCACTAGGGTTTGCCACTGTTTTTGTAACTCTTCGGGAGAGGTTTCGCTTTTGCCTTGATGGACAATAATATTTCCTTGGCGGCGCAGTTCCTTGGCTAATTCAAACAACACGGCTAACCCACCGGGAAAATTAAAGTCATCATTTACCGCTTCTTGGAAACGCTGAATGTGAATTTCCGAAGTTAAGTTTTCCCCAGTAGGGGCGGGTTTAGTAATATCTTCGTTGATATTGAATGATGTAGATGAACCCGCCCGTACTAAGTCCCATCCCAGTTTTTCGCCGTATTCATAACCAAATAGCAAACCTTCTTTGAGGGTGTGCCAGCCGTTAGTTGCAGCTGCGATCGCTTCGGCGGTAAAATCGATAGGCTTGCGATATTGTGCCATCAAGACAAATAACCTCACAGCCATTGGCTCAACACCTCGATTTAGCAAGTCCCGAATGGTGGTAAAGTTGCCCAAGGATTTAGACATTTTCTCACCATCGACTTTCACCATGCCGTTATGTAGCCAGTAAGTAGCCAAGGGTTTACCTGTAACTGCTTCTGACTGGGCGATTTCATTTTCATGGTGAGGAAAAATTAAATCAGCACCACCAGCATGAATATCTATTGTCTCACCCAGGCGATCGCGCACCATTGCCGAGCATTCAATATGCCATCCCGGACGACCAGCACCCCAAGGAGATTCCCAAGCGGGTTCTCCTGGTTTAGCGGCTTTCCACAAAGCAAAATCAAAGGGATCTTTCTTTTTTTGATATTCTGGATCTGCTACCTGCACCCGTTCACTAGCCCCGGCTTGCATATCTGACAATTTGCGCCCAGAAAGCTTACCATACTCATGAAACTGTCGGACTGCATAATAAACATCACCATCAGCCGGATAAGCAAAACCCTTATTTTCCAACTCATGAATTAAGCGTTGAATCCCGTTCATCGTGTGAGTCGCACGGGGATATTCATCAGCTTCCTTAATTCCCAGTCTTCCCATATCCTCAAAATAGGCATTAATATAACGTTCCGCCACAGCTTCCATAGATGAACGCTCTTCACGCGATCGCTTGAGAATTTTGTCATCAATATCGGTAAAATTTTGGATATAGCGCACCTCATAACCGATAAACTGGAGGTATCGACGGACTACATCCCAAACTATACAAGCTCTAGCATGACCCAAATGGCAGTAATCATACACCGTCACACCGCAATAGTACATTTTAACCTTACCTGGTTCCACTGTGGCAAATGCTTCTTGACGACGGGTGAGAGTATTGTAGAGAGTTAGGGTCATACGATTTTAGATTTTAGATTTTAGATTTTAGATTAAAGGGCTGAAGAATTTGAGACTGGGGTTAGTTAAGGGTATGCAGTGCAGCCATGTAGTTTCGAGTCATAATAGGGTAAAACGGCTGCAATCACAGCCCATCATTCCTATGCTAGTACGGCAAGGCAGAAAACAACCATCCCCTCCCCAAAACTAACCCCTTATACTAGCGTAATTACGAATTACGAATTACGAATTACGAATTACGAATTACGAATTACGAATTACGAATTACGAATTAAATTTTGATATTTGATAACAGCACTATGCAATCAGTAGTTAGTTCCGAATTTACAGCAATGGATGCACCCAAGCAAGGAATGCCAGTTACAATTATTACTGGTTTTCTTGGTAGTGGTAAAACAACTTTATTGAATCATATTCTCAGCAATCAACAAGGTTTAAAAACTGCTGTTTTAGTGAATGAATTTGGTGAAATTGGCATTGACAATGAGCTAATTGTTTCCACCGAAGAAAATATGGTGGCTCTCAGCAACGGTTGTATTTGCTGCACTATTAATAATGATTTAGTCGATGCAGTTTACCAAGTTTTAGAACGCCAAGAAAATCTGGATTATTTAGTGGTGGAAACCACAGGATTAGCTGACCCCTTACCAGTGGCTTTAACCTTTCTCGGTACAGAACTCAGAGATTTAACTCGCCTGGATTCCATTATCACAGTAGTAGATGCAGCTAATTACAGTCTGGATTTATTTAACTCTGAGGCAGCCTATAGTCAAATCGCTTATGGTGATATAATTATTCTCAACAAAGCAGATTTGGTTGATGAAGCGGCTTTGAAGGATTTGGAACGCAAAATCAATGCTGTCAAAGAAGATGCTAGAATTATCCGTACTGAGCGATCGCAAGTGCCACTACCTTTAATTCTCAGTGTGGGTTTGTTTGCATCTGACAAATATTTTGATGCAGCAGATAAACATGATCACGACCATGAACACCACGATCATGATCATTCAAAATGTGAACACGATGATCATGACCATGAACACCACCATGATCATTCCCACCATTTAGAAAATGATGGTTTTACTTCGATATCTTTCCAAAGTGACCAGCCTTTTGGCATCCGGAAATTTCAATATTTCTTAGATAATGAATTACCTGCAAATATCTTCCGGGCTAAGGGAATTATCTGGTTTGATGAAAGTCCCAATCGTCATATTTTCCACCTTTGCGGTAAACGTTTCACTTTGGATGATGACGAATGGAAAGGTACACCTAAAACTCAGTTAGTTTTCATTGGTCAAAATTTAGATCGTGAAACTTTGATGTCTCAGTTAGAAAATTGTGTTGTTCCTTCTAAGTAGAACAGCCTGATTAAAGGTTTGTAGTTAGGACTTCAGTCCTTATTTGAGGGCTAAAGCCCTCACTACAAACTAATCTCAATATTTTTAGATTGTTAAGAAAAAATCTCAAAAAAGGCATCATCTAACTCATAACCGAGCATTTGCGCCATAGAC
Organism: Nostocaceae cyanobacterium CSSed10_463m; assembly: GCA_003556955.1. The sequence continues at coordinate 484 of PWQB01000086.1, read as the reverse complement.
TTTAACCGCGATTTGCTGGGGATACCTTGCTGTTGTAGCCAATCACCTAAAATAAAAATTTTGTGCATGAGAAAGATTTCTAAAGCTTCAGGGTTATATTGAATACCTTCTTTAGCACTAAATTGGTGTGGTACAAGCATGGCGGTATAACGAGCAAATTCGCCTTTCCAATCTAGTAAAAATGGTAACCAAGGATATTTGGCATCCAAACGCACAAACCACAGCCGTAACTCTGGAATTTCGGAAAATTCGCGGGGATCTCCAGGTTCCAAATCATAGTTTATATCAAAACTTAGTTGCTGTTCATGAGATGCGATCGCATTCTCTTCCAGCAGTTGGGAAATCACCTTTAAAGCGGGTGAAATATCTAGATTGTTAACGTTGTTAGTATCGAGTGTAATCGTGATTGTCACGTCGCTGCGCTCCGAATTCAAAATTCAAAATTCAAAATTCAAAATTAAATACCCCACGGATAAATCCGGGG
>PWQB01000204.1 GCA_003556955.1 Nostocaceae cyanobacterium CSSed10_463m | reverse complement strand
TGCTTTCATAGAGTTTCACTGCTTCCACCAACACACTTGCAGTTTCAATCCAAATTTCTGCAAAACCACGGGCGGCGATGGCTGCTTCTAGCTGCTGTAACAAATATTTCCCTAATCCTAAACCTCTCACACTGGATAAAAGATACATTTTGCGGATTTCCACAGCATTTTTGCCGCGTTTAATCGGGTAGTATGCCCCCGTACCTACTAGATAATTTTGGTGTTCAATTACCCAAAATTCTCCTCCTGTTTCTAAGTAAAATTCCTCAACTTGCAGCACATCTTTGTCTGCGCCTTTGGGTTCCCAACCCAGACCATATTCTGATAATACATAACTGATAACAGAAGCGGCTCTAGTGCGATCGCCTATTTCCCAGTTACGAATCAAAAAATCTTGATAATAATTTTTCATTACCATTGAGGGGTCAGGTTTGCACAGAAAAATTTTCTGGATATATATTCCAATGTACCCATTCAATAGCTTCTATGGGAAACTAGCTCTGAGAGTTTTTCTGGAGAAAAAAAATTGAGGCTAGTATTTTTAGTCAAAAGTTGGATTGATAGGCTGCCAAATCCAAAGATTGGCGATTCCTCATCGACCAACATTGCTGATTAAACTGTGTTCAATATCGCTCGTTGGTCAATTCGTCACCGCCCAGCAATTCATCTCATCACTTCCGCAAGCGGTAAGTAAGAGGCTTCTTGCTGTTTCAGCTAAACTCAAAGAAGACTTCACAGTATTTGGACTAATATTATCTCTGCCAAATCACTGATAATAAAAAGTTCCACAGATTCATCAGGATTAAAAGGTCAGTAAGCATCAATGTCGCAGTCTTATTTTGATACAAACAATAACGGTCATAAATCTTTTGAATTACCAGGCGCTAAACCGCACTACAACCCCGACCGCCCTGGACAAGTAGAGCATATTTTCCTCGATCTGTGCTTAGATATTCCTCGCCAAAGTTACCACGGGACTTGCAGCATACGTCTGTTACCAATTCGTAAGGGTATTGACAGTTTGACTTTGGATGCTGTCAACTTAAATATCCAATCGGTAAAAGTAGATGAGATAGCCCAGAATTTTGACTATAACGGCGAACAGCTGATTATTCAACTTTCGCAACCAACACAGATTGGGAAGCTGATGTTAATTGCGATCGCCTACTCAGTAGAAAAACCCCAACGCGGTATATACTTTATTCAACCAGACCAACACTACCCCAATAAACCCACCCAAGTCTGGACTCAAGGCGAAGACGAAGACTCTCGTTTCTGGTTTCCCTGCTTCGACTATCCCGGACAACTTTCTACCTCCGAAATTCGGGTACGGGTTCCCAAAGATTTAATTGCTATTTCCAACGGTGAACTCATCGACACCCAAAAAGATGGGGATGAAAAAATCTATCATTGGTCACAACAGCAGATTCATCCTACCTACTTAATGACCTTAGCCGTCGGCGACTTTGCCGAAATTCGTGATGAGTGGCAAGGTAAACCCGTCACCTATTATGTAGAAAAGAGTAGAAAAGACGATGCTAAACGCAGCATGGGCAAAACTCCCCGCATGATCGAGTTTTTAAGCGAAAAGTATGGTTACACATATCCTTTTCCTAAATATGCCCAAGTTTGTGTCGATGACTTCATCTTTGGCGGGATGGAAAATACTTCCACAACCCTATTAACAGATAGATGTTTGCTTGATGAACGGGCGACTTTAGATAATCGTGGCACAGAAAGTTTAGTAGTCCACGAATTAGCACACCAATGGTTTGGTGACTTACTGGTAATTAAACATTGGTCTCACGCTTGGATTAAGGAAGGTATGGCTTCCTATTCTGAAGTGATGTGGACAGAACATGAATATGGTGACCAAGAAGCCGCATACTATCGATTATTAGAAGCCAGAAGTTACTTAAGCGAAGATAGCAGTCGCTACCGTCGCCCGATGGTAACTCATGTTTACCGAGAAGCCATAGAACTTTATGACCGCCATATCTACGAAAAAGGATCTTGTGTTTATCACATGATTCGGGCGGAACTAGGAGAAGAATTATTTTGGCCAGCAATTCAAACCTTTGTTCAAGATAACGCCCATAAAACCGTAGAAACAGTAGACTTACTCCGCGCCATCGAAAAAGCTACTGGACGTAATTTAACATTTCTATTTGACCAATATGTTTATCGTGGTGGCCATCCCGACTTTAAAGTAGCTTATTCTTGGAATGGAGATACCAATTTAGCCAAAGTCACAGTCACTCAAACCCAAGCCGAGAAAAATGATAGCAAAGATTTGTTTGACCTGAAAATCCCCATTGGTTTTGGCTACACTCAACCGGGTAAACCGGCACAACTCAACACCTTCACTGTCAGAATCAATGAACGGGAACAAAGCTTTTACTTCCCCCTAGCAGAAAAACCTCAATTTGTCAGCTTTGATGTAGGCAATCATTTTCTCAAAACTGTGACTTTAGAATATTCACTCCCAGAGTTGAAAGCACAGTTAGAATTTGACCCTAACCCCATTTCTCGCATCTATGCAGCCGAAGCCTTGGCAAAAAAAGGAGGTTTAGAAGCTGTGAATGCCCTATCTAATGCTTTGAAAAATGATTCATTTTGGGGTGTGCAGGTCGAAGTAGCTAAACAACTGGCAGAAATCAAGTTAGATCAAGCCTTTGATGGGTTAGTTGCAGGATTACAAGACCAAAATGCTTTTGTGCGGCGTTCAGTAGTAGAAGCACTGGCGACCATCAAAACCCATAAAAGTTACAAAGCCGTGAAAAAGTTGCTGAAAAATGGTGATCCTAGTTACCAAGTAGAAGCAGCAGCTTGTCGGGCTGTGGGGTCAATAGCAGCAGTTAATTTGGGAGAAAAACCCAAAGAAGAAAAGGTAATTAAGTTGCTGCAATCAGTCTTAGAAACCAGGGCGGGTTGGAATGAAGTGGTACGCAGTGGCGCTGTGGGGGGTTTAGCTGAACTGAAAACCTCAGAAGCGGCTGTAAATCTGTTGCTAGAATACACAAAACTTGGTGTACCCCAACCATTGCGTTTGGCTACAATTCGCGCTTTAGGCAAAATTTCTGTAGGTCAAAATCCGATGAATTTAGAACGGATTTTAGAAAAGTTAGCAGAATTAGCCAAAGAAACTTTCTTTTTAACTCAAGTAGCTGTAGTCGTGGCTTTGGGACAAATGGAAACTCGCAAAGCTATAGGCATTTTGCGATCGCTAGCCGACCAAACAGCCGACGGGCGTGTGCGTCGCTATGCTGAAGAAGAAATTTCCAAGGTGCAAAAAAATGTGGGGACAGACAATGCACTGCGCCAACTGCGTCAGGAACTAGACCAACTCAAGCAACAAAATCAAGAACTGAAAAGTCGCTTGGAAGGTTTAGAAGCAAAAGCTAGTAGTCATTAGTCATTGGTCATTGGGGTATTGGGAAGTTATAATCTTCCCCCCTGCACCCTGCACCCTGCCCCCCTGCCTCTTTTCCCCCCTGCACCCTGCCCCCTGCCCCTGACAGGTGTAGGTTTTTTACATTCTCGTGAGGGTAAGACAAGGTGGACAAGGAAGGATAGTAGACAAGGGAGGAAAACCGGACAAAATCATATTGTTTTGGTAACAATAACAATCC
>PWQB01000462.1 GCA_003556955.1 Nostocaceae cyanobacterium CSSed10_463m | reverse complement strand
GTTGATTTGCAAGAAACTCCCACTGAGTTGGAAAAGGCAATTGAAGCTGAGTTGCAAAAGCAGGGTGAACCTCTACGTTGGGCGATTACTTCTGTGGATGAAGCACAGCAAAAAGCTACTGTTGAAGCTGTTGTGACTACAGCAGATTCTGATTAATAATTAATGAGTAATGAGTGCAGAAAAGTCTCACTCATTACTCACAATAAAAACATCATCAAAATCTTCTGCATAAGTTACTCTAATTGCATCTGTGTGAGGATAAAAAACTGTTTTCATTAATGACTCACAAAGTTGTATTCTGTAGTCATTAAATCCATCACCTCCAAATAAGTGAATCCTGGGAATTAGTTGTTTATTTACTGAATTAGGATATTCTGAAAAGTAGTACCAATAAGCAAAGACTTGTCCCACAGCGTGTTTCCAATTTTTAATATTTTTAACTTCAATCACTTCTTCATCTGTGATTAAGTCTGCTATTCCTACTAATAAATATGATTCATGGTCAATAATAGGTACTTCTCTCCTACCTCCTTCAATTTCCCACAAAGCTAATACACATTTCTTTTCTTCTTCACTTCTTTCTTGTTGCTTGTATTCTTGTTCGGCTTTGAGTATCTGTTCTAACTGGTTACTTTGTTCAGGTTTTAAATGAGAAAATGAAGGATTTGAGGGAGGCTTTTGTAAAATATTTTTGACAATTTTTGATAATTCTTCAAACTCATAATTATCGAATTCTTCAAAAATATCTCTTACTGTTTTGTATGGCGGTTTTTTATTCCAACCTTGTCTTTTATTAGGCAATAACGCATCAAATGTATCACGGCAATGTTTTATTGATGCTTCTGGATAACCTAAAGCCTGAGAAACTTGACTATATACTTCTGTCCAATTATTGCATCCTAGCTCTGTAAAGGCACGTTGATTAAATTTAGCCAGGTATAAGGCAGTAATATGGACTTCTCTCTTGTTTGTTTTCTCTTTCATACTTTTACTTATGGAAACCCTGGAATTGTTATTTTTTTAGAGTTCCCTGTTCATAGCATCAACAAACATCAGTGTTATTCCAATATTTAGTATGCAACGTCCTTATACAGCGATTTTAATTATACCTACTGGGGTGGGTGCTGCCATTGGCGGTTATGCGGGTGATGCTTTGCCTGTAGCTAAGGTTATATCACAGGTGTGCGATCGCCTGATAACTCACCCCAATGTCCTCAATGGTGCTAGTTTGTACTGGAATCTCCCCAATACGCTGTATGTTGAAGGTTACGGACTTGATAAATTTGCCTCTGGGTGCTGGGGTTTACGCCCGGTTCGGAATAATAAAATCGGTTTGCTTTTAGACCAAGGGATTGAACCAGAATTACAACTGCGACACCTCCAAGCAGCCGACGCAGCCAGAGCTACCCTTGGTTTAACCCTCACAGATTATGTAGTTACTGATGCACCACTAAACGTAGAATTACGCACCTCAGCATCAGGGGCTAGTTGGGGAACCATTGGCAATCCTGACAGCTTACTCAGGGCGGCGGAAATATTAATTAACAAAGCCGGGGCAGAGGCGATCGCAGTTGTCGCCCGTTTCCCCGATAATATGGATGAAGCAGCAGTACAAAACTATCGTCAAGGTCAAGGTGTAGACCCTTTAGCGGGTGCAGAAGCCGTAATTAGCCATTTAATCGTCCGCACCTTCAAAATTCCCTGCGCCCATTCTCCAGCTTTAGCCAGCGCCCCCCCAGAACCGAATTTATCCCCCCGTTCGGCTGCGGAAGAATTAGGTTATACTTTTTTACCATGTGTCCTTGTGGGCTTGAGTCGCGCCCCACAATTTATTATAAATAAAGAGTCAATGACAGCTTTCGCTGATGATATTTGGACTGATCAAGTGGATGCTGCGATCGCACCTGCAAATGCTTGTGGTAGTAGTGCCTTAATCAGTTTAAACCAAAGGCGATGCCAAATTATAACTGTAGCAGAAAATAAAACTCTGATTCAAGTTCCCGCCCCAGCTTTAGGAATCACAGCGAAATGGGTAAACTCATATTTAGAAGCCGTAGGTGTATTAGTCGCCCATAAAGCCGGCATTGATCCCTCAGCCCTCAGTCCTAAAATCTCCTCCTTACAACCAGTTATCATGTAGTTTCCCCAGTCCCCAACAATTTTGAATTTTGAATTTTGAATTTTGAATTGATTAGTCCCCTATTCGCTAAAAACTCGTGGTTGAACAACAAAATCAAGAACCAGAATTTCCATACTTGACACGCACCCAAATATTAGTAGCAATGGGAGTAACTGCAATCCTGTTGTGGATCGTCGCCAGGGTGTGGTTAAACTACGGCAATTTTTACTTATTAAGATGGTACTGGTCAGCAACAGATGTACTTTTAGGCTTAGGACTAGGATTAATTATCACCCTCTTAAGTGGTTTAGCTTATCGCCTTTGTCCTCCCTACCGTAAAAGTGCAGATTATTATCTGAATATAGTCATTAGACCTTTAGCTTTACCGGACTTAATTTGGCTAGGCGTACTTCCGGCGTTAAGTGAAGAACTGTTATTTCGGGGTGTAATGCTACCAGCTTTAGGCTTAGATAATCTAGCGGTGATTGTATCTAGTCTAGCTTTTGGTGTTTTACATCTGAGTAGCCCCCAACAATGGCCTTATGTAGTTTGGGCGACTGTGATTGGCTTAATGCTAGGGTTTAGTGCCTTGTTAACTGGTAACTTATTAGTACCAATTGTTGCCCACATGATTACAAATTGGATTTCTGGATGTTTCTGGAAATTCCGCCAAGTAAAAACGGCTTAAACTTTTGTTTATGGGGATTCAATCCCCCGTTGACCGAAGCGATTTTAGATTTTAAATTTTAGATTTGGGATTATGAAAATCTGAAATCCAAAATTAAGTGACCCCGCAAAAATCCGGTTCCCTCCTCGCTTGCACCAGAGGGTTAGGGAGGGGTTATTTTTATGTATCTTTATATAAAATTGGTATCAATACTATCTTATTACCTTTGTTGCTCTAACCAGTTGATTAAGTCCTCTAAAGTTTCCAAATCAAAAATTGCGTCTGCTAGACTTTCGATTTGTGGTGAAGATAATTCATTAATTCGGCTTTCTATCGCAGGGGTAATATCATTAAATCGCCGTTTTAGTTGTCTTTTAACAATTTTTTGTTCTCCTTGTTCAATGCCCTTTTCAATGCCCTTTTCCATCCAACTAGTCACTATTTCCATGATTTTTTCCTCTTCAATTAAATTAGCTTGGTGTAGTTCAGCGTTTAATTCTTGCTCTTCAGTTGTGTTTAATTTGATATAAGTGTCAATAAAACCAGAAATTAATTCTATTTTAGCAGGGTTTAATTGCAGCGTAACTAACATCCTTAAGCATTCTAGCTTAACTTTAATTCTCTCTTCTGGTTGAAAGTTCATTTTTGCCATTAATGCGGCGGCAACGGGATTTGGTTTGTTTAAAAAACTTCGCCAGTTGAGATTATTTAATTGAATGGCAACATAGTTAAATTCTAAAATCTTGCGATGGGGAAAGTTAACTAAATATTGGCTTTTTTCTGGTCTTTTGGGTTCGTCGTATGAAAATATAACTATAGGGAAAATTGGCATTAAAAATTTAGAGTCTAAACGGGCAAAGTAATGAAACATCCGCCGTTCAATTTCTTTTTGATTATATGCTTGGTTTTCTAGATGAATCAGAAAATAACTGTCTTCTCCTCTCCATTTGACTTGTGCTAATAAGTCTACTCTTCTTTTGTCTCCTGTGGTGACATCGGTAAATATTTCTTCGGTTAAAAAGTTGAGGCTATCTTGTGTAACGTACTCTAAAACTTCTGGTAAAAATAGTTCTATAAATTCCCAAAAGAATGTTTGGATTAATTCTTTAAATAGTCTATCGTGATCTATCATTTGAGTGATGCTGGTTTCTGAGTTTAGGGGATGTTTGCAAAGTGCTTGGCTGTGATTTTAGTCAAATTACTGTTGACTGATTTTTCGTGTCGCAGCTAGGGCGATCGCCTGTGGTAAAATCAGATGTTCCTGAATTTGAATCCGAGCGTGTAGTGTTGCTACAGTATCGTCTGGTAACACTGGCACAGCCGCTTGCATTAATATCGGGCCGCTATCTACTGCTAAACAAACCAAATGTACGGTACAGCCAGTAATTTTTACTCCCAATGCTAAAGCTTGTTCTACCGCATTAATCCCCTTAAAACTCGGTAACAAACTGGGATGAATATTAATGATTTTATCTGTAAAAGCATCAATTAAAACTGGTGTCACTAAACGCATCCAACCAGCCATAATTACCCAATCAACATCATATTGCTGCAAAGTCTTGACAATTTGCGCGTCAAATGATTCTCTGTTGGGATAATCGCGGTGATTTAATAACACAGCTTCCACGCCGTGATTAGCTGCCCGCACAGCAGCTTTCGCTGAGGGGTTATTATAAATTAAAACTTGAATTTGGGCCTTTAGTTGCTGATTGGCGATCGCTTGAGCAACAGCTTCAAAATTACTGCCACTACCAGAAGCCATAACCCCCAGTTTTAAAGGAGTGCTTTGGTTTAACGGGCAATTACTCATACTGGGAGCAACCAGGCTAACGGTAGAATCAGGGCAAAGAGTCATAACAGCAAAGAGGAAAAATGATAAATGCCAAAAACATATAGTAAGTCCTGGTTAGATAATGATACATTTGCTGCTTGGACTTTTCTCTCTCCCGCACTGATTTTACTAAGTATTTTCATCATTTGGCCAATCGCCTATCTGTTCTACCTCAGTTTCACGGCTGGAAGTTTCACCTCAACAGGTACAACCTGGATAGGGCTAAGAAACTATTGGCGCTTGCTACAAACCCCAGATTTTTGGCAGGTCTTAGGTAACACTATATATTTTACCGTCGCCACAGTCATTCCCAGCTTAATCATCCCCTTGGGGTTAGCAGTGCTATTAGATAAATCTCTCGCCTTGCGGGGACTGCTGCGGAGTGCCTATTTTCTGCCCTCAATTATTTCTCTAGTAGCAGCAGGTTTAGGCTTTCGCTGGCTATTTCAAACCGATGGCCCTGCTAACGGATTTTTAAACTTTTTTGGCATTGAATCTATTCCTTGGTTAGGCAGTACAACTTGGGCAATGCCGGTACTAATTGTCTTGAGTATTTGGAAGCAATTAGGCTTTAATATGGTAGTCTTCTTAGCAGGAATACAAGCCATCCCTCCCAGTCGCTACGAAGCAGCAGAACTGGATGGAGCAAATGCTTGGCAGCAGTTTTGGCACGTCACCCTGCCAGGATTGCAACCAACAATGATATTTGCTACAGTCACCACAGCCATTTTTACCCTACGCAGTTTTGAGCAGGTTTATGTCATTACAGGTGGCGGTCCGCTCAATTCTACTAACTTGCTGGTTTATTACATTTACCAAGAAGCATTCGCTCAATTTGATTTTGGTTACGCCGCAGCCGCAGCCACAGTCTTGTTAGCCGTAACCTTAGTGTTTGCATATTTGCAGTTACAAACCTGGGGCGATGAGTCTTGATAAGTAGTTCAAACTTAAAAAACGTAATAACCAGATCCACGACTTCTCAAAGAAGTCGGGGATCTATATCGTCAATGAACCATTTAGCCCGGAGAGTGTTAAACTTTTAGCGAGGGTAAATTCGTCGGACTCCCAATAAATTAAGAATCCCCCGCATTCTATGCGTGGGGAGTGACAAATCAGAGCATAACCGCAAAACTCAATAGCTAAGACGTGGTAAAACAGGACGACCTTCGTAACAAATTAAAACAAACGAGAATCCGCTTGGGTATGAGTCAGCAAGATTTGGCGAACTTAGCTGGCGTGACTCGACAAACTATTAGTGGTGTGGAGTCTGGACAATATGCACCATCAACGACTATAGCCCTACGGTTGGCAAAAGCCTTGGGCTGTCAAGTGGAAGATTTATTTTGGTTAGAGCAAGATTTGCCAGAAATAGCAGCTATACCAGCCTATAATGTGCCATTAGGTCAGCGTCTGCGGCTCATTTTGGCTCAAGTCGGAAATCAATGGATTGCTCATCCCTTAATTGGTCAAGATGCTTTTCGCACAGAAATGATACCAGCTGATGGCGAAGGCGATCGCTTACCTGGAACAAATACAATTCAAGTCCAGTTACTAGATGACCCCGGAAATCTCTATCAAACAGTAATTTTAGCAGGTTGTGCGCCGGCTTTATCTCTGTGGGCGCGGGCTGCTGAACGTTGGCATCCTAACCTCAGAGTCCACTGGACTTTAGATAATAGTATGACGGCATTGCATCGACTGCGCCGGGGAGAGGTTCACCTTGCAGGGATGCATCTGTATGACCCCAAGACGGAAGAATATAATATTCCCTTTGTGCGTTCAGTTCTCAAAGATAGGGCGGTTGTATTAATTAATCTGGGCATTTGGGAAGAGGGGATATTAACTCAGCCAAATAATCCTTTGGGACTGAAAACTATTGCAGATTTAGCCCAACCTGGTGTGACTATTGCCAACCGCGAAGCAGGTTCAGGGAGTCGCCAAGTTTTAGAGCGATCGCTCCAAGATGCAAGTATACCATTTACAGCCATCAAGGGATTTGATCAAATTGTCAACGGACATCTAGAAGTAGCCCAAGCTGTGGCTAGCGGCAGAGTTTCATCTGGTATCAGCACTGCATCTGTCGCCGCCGCTTTCGGGTTAGGATTCATCCCCTTACAACAATCACGATACGATTTAGCAGTTCTCAAGCCCTACCTAGATGAAGCCCCTGTACAAAAGTTACTTGGCACTTTAGGACATCGGCGAGTACTCTCACAGTTAGAGGCCATCGGCGGTTATAATACCAGTCAGACTGGGGAAGTAGTAGCCACAATTGAGCCTAGTAGTGTAATTCGTAATTCGTAGTTCGTAATTCGTAATTGCTGATTTTTAACTTTTTATGGCTTCTCCAAATAATTCTGGTAATAATTCTCTTGTTTCTTCCAGAGAGTCTAAGACTCGATAAGCCAAACGTTTAATTTCAATAGATGGTTCTTCGATATCGGGAACCATAATGGGACACATCCCCGCTTGAAACGCTGCTTCTACACCTACAAATGAATCTTCAAACACTACACACTGCACAGGATCTATATTTATCCGGCGGCTGGCTTCCAGAAAAATATCTGGTGCTGGTTTACCCTCAGCCACATCTTCACTCGTGACAATTGTCGTGAAATATTCATTAATTCCCGCATTTGTTAAACGTCGGATGGCTCTAGTTCGACCTGTACCAGTGGCTAATGCAATTTTCACGCCCAAGTCATTCAATCTCGAAAGCAAATCTAAAACCCCTGGTTTCATGGGTAAACCTTCTCGCAATTCTCGCTCATCACCAATTTCGATGCGTTGAATTGTCACAGACTCAAATGGCAAACTATCCCCGTAGATTTTCTTGAGTAATTTTTCCCGCCATGACAAGTCTCGCCCGACAATCTCCATATATAAATCATCGTTCATGATATAGCCATGATCTTTAAGAGCCTGCTTCCAAGCCCATCGCGCAATACTTTCCGTATCAAACAGCAGACCATCCATATCAAAAATTACGGCTCGGTAACTTGATAACACATTCAATCCTTGATGCTGGTGAACATATGAACTATTTAACTATGTTTCTACCTACGAATAAAGCGGGTTTCTGCTGAAGGTCAAAATAAAAATAAAAAATAGTCGAAAATTGTTGTGCTGGCAACGATTTTATTGATATACTTGTGGCATAGCTGAAGCAAAAAGACTGTTTTCAGTCGGTTGTCTAAATTATTGCCTGACTATTGCTGTTCAACAGCACAAAGCATTTTGTATATCTTAATACAATTTAGTATATAAAGCAAATCTAAAAATGCAGATGAGTTTGCTATCTGTAATTATAGTTTGGTTCTGATTTAGCAAAGGTAGAAAATAGAAGGCGAAGGTAATAGATATGGTCTAGCCTAGCCTAAAGAAAAAATTAGGTAAACATCCTGGGATTGAAGTCCCAGTATTCAACTATATGTCGTTTAGACATGACTCAAATATATATTGAGTCTACTTAAGCTCTTAGTCAGAAAATTCATTTCTGGGCTATTTTATCATTCCTAAAAATATTTTGTAACTAAACCTTGTCTACTTTGAGAACTGTAGTTTTTAGTCAAGATGGTGAGATTGCTTCCTTACGTCGCAATGAAAAAAACTCCACTTTTCATAATGGACAAGGTTTAAATTTGTGTAACAGCAAAAATTAGTTAAATTTCACACCCTATTAGTTGATTTGATGGGAGGACTTTTGATGATTGGATACTACCTTAATATGACATCGCTATTAATTAAAAACGCTGGTCTATTAGTTTGGATGTCACCTTTTATGACTGGGTTGATTGAATCTTCCAAGACAGTATTGCATAATTTTTGAATTGAAAACATGACCCAGCAATAGAAAATCGGGGATTCAAACCCCGACTGCAACACAAGTTACCAAATAATTACGAATTACGAATTACGAATTATTCCTCATTCTCAAATAAATCTCTACCCAAACGTTGTAAAACCACAAGCGATCGCGCCTCCACTAGAATTGGTTTATCATCGATATAATGTTTACCACGTTGGACAAAGCGGGGCTTAGTTGTGTCAATAATAGTCAGCCACTCCCAATTCTGTAACCCTTTGGGAATCACAAACTCTAACATTTCATGGTGAGCGTTAAAAAACCACAAGAAGGAATCATCCATAATTCGTTCACCCCGTGGCCCCGGAGTAGCTATTTCTTCACCGTTCAGGAAGATACCAATAGCCTTAGTAAAACCTTCATTCCATTGTTCTTCTGTCATCTGCTGTCCATCGGGATTGAACCAACCAATATCATGTACTCCAGAACCGTGGATAGCTCTACCTTGGAACCACTTGCGTCTGCGAAAAACTGGATGCTTGCGGCGAAAATCAATCAGCTGACGGGTGAAATCTAACAGCGCTTCATTTTCTTCGGGTAAATCCCAATCTAACCAAGCAACTCGATTATCTTGACAGTAGGCGTTGTTATTCCCACCTTGACTCCGCCCCATTTCGTCACCCATCAATAACATTGGTACACCTTGGGAAAGCAGTAAAGTGGCGAGAAAATTTCGCCGTTGCCGTTTGCGTAACTTTTGGATTACCGGATCATTCGTTTCCCCTTCTACACCACAGTTCCAAGAGCGATTATGATTTTCTCCATCCCGACTGTCTTCCCCATTGTCCTCGTTGTGCTTGTGGTTGTAACTAACTAAATCATTGAGAGTAAAACCATCATGAGCTGTGATAAAGTTAATACTAGCGCTGGGATTGCGTCCGTTTAGCTGATACAGGTCAGAGCTACCCGTAAACCGATAGGCAAATTCTGCTAAACGACTATCTTCACCACGCCAAAAATCCCGCACAGTATCCCTATACCGCCCATTCCATTCTGACCACAATAGAGGAAATTCCCCCACTTGATAGCCACCTTCACCCACATCCCAAGGTTCGGCAATTAATTTCACATCAGCTAAAACCGGGTCTTGGTGAATAATATCAAAGAATGCAGCCAGCCGGTCAACTGCGAAAAGTTCCCGCGCCAGTGCCGAGGCCAAGTCAAACCGGAAACCATCAACGTGCATTTCCAGTACCCAGTAGCGCAGACTATCCATAATCAATTTCAGCACTTGGGGATGGCGCACATTCAAAGAATTACCGCAGCCTGTGAAGTCCATATAATAACGGGCGTTACCATCCACTAGGCGATAATAAGATGTATTATCTATACCTCGCAGAGATAAGGTAGGCCCTAAATTATTACCTTCTCCAGTATGGTTGTACACCACATCTAAAATCACCTCGATTCCGGCTTTGTGTAGTGCTTTGACCATCTGCTTAAACTCTTTCACCTGCTCGCCATGACCAGAATTAGCACTATAACCGTGGTAGGGAGCTAGATAGCAGATAGAGTCATAACCCCAGTAATTTCTCAGCCCTGTATCGACTAAATGTCGGGGATATGCGAGATAATGATGTACAGGCATCAATTCCACAGCTGTCACACCCAAAGACTGAAAATGAGAAATACTGGCAGGATGAGCTAGTCCAGCATAGGTTCCTCGGAGTTTGGCAGGAATTGCTGGGTGCAGCTTGGTAAAGCCTTTGACGTGGGTTTCATAAATTACCGTTTCATGCCAAGGGGTTTGCAGCAGTTCATCCCCTTCCCAATCAAAGGACTCATCCACTACCACGGCTTTAGGTACGAGGTGCGCGTCATCCAGTTCCGAAAATCCCAAATCTGCTTGAGGATCATCCCAGCGATAGCCAAACATTTCTTCCCCAAAACCGATTTCGCCATCCAGTGCTTTGGCATAGGGGTCTATCAGCAGCTTATTGGGGTTAAATCGATGCCCTTCTTGGGGGTTAAAGGGACCGTGTACCCTAAATCCGTATCGCTGACCAGGGACGATAGAAGGGACGTAGCAATGCCAAGTAAAGTTACTAATTTCTGTGAGCGTTAGTCTAGTTTCTCTGTCTTGCTGGTCAAACAGGCACAATTCAACCCCTGTAGCGTTTTCGGAAAATAGAGCAAAGTTAGTGCCTTTACCATCCCAAGTTGCTCCTAAAGGATAGGGTTTACCAGGCCAGAGAGAGAGATACATATTGTCAAGTTATCCTTATGGAATAAATCTACCTAACACAGTATTAGAATAAGTTAGGAACTATTGCAAATACACACGCAGTTCAGATCCCCAAGTTATTTAAGAATTGGGCAATATCTCTGATGTTTATTTAAAAATAAGAAACATCATTTTTTTTAATCATAAAAGTAATCTAAATAAACTGGTAAACAGATTTGTAGGTAACATGGTTTACGGTATTTAGACGCATAAATAAAGTATTAGTCAATTAAGTCGCAACAACTAATATTTAGGAGATTATTTTGAATAAAGATTTATTAGCTTTTTTAGCTAGTATATTTTTTAGTGTTTTCACAGTAATTTTCATCAGAAGGCTGAATCTGCCTGCTTTTGTTACTTTCAGCATTGCAATTTCTGCAAGTTATGCTCTATTGTTTTTTGTGACATTGCATAATTATTTTTCTAAAAATAGAAGAATTAAATAAACTTGCCAACAAGTTTTTTACGGCAATTTTCAGCTACCTAATCTACTTTTTGCAACTGCGCTATTCTGGGGTCAATAATTTTTTGCCCTAAACTGGCAAATTTAATCGCCACAGACACCTTATTACTTTCACCAAAAACGTGCGTAATTTCACCGATACCAAAGGATTTATGTAAGACGCGATCGCCTACTTGCCAATTGTGGGGTGTATAGGGCTTACCGCCAGCTTTAGCAGCAGTTTTTGTCTGGGTGTAACGGCCTTTATTACGCGTATTTAATAATTCTTCCGGTAATTCGTCCAGAAATTGCGATCGCATTGCCGGTTCACGTGAACCATACAAACGACGTTCACGAGCGTGTGATATATATAACCGTTCTTGGGCGCGAGTAATCCCCACATAACACAGGCGACGTTCTTCTTCTAAGGACTCTGGGTTATTTATGGAACGGTAATTGGGGAATAATCCCTGTTCTAACCCTACTAAAAAGACTACGGGAAATTCCAGACCTTTGGAAGAGTGCAATGTCATTAAAGATACGGCTTTTTGTCCGTCCTTTAAATTATCCAAGTCAGAACTCAGGGCGCTACTTTCCAGAAAAGCTGTGAGGGAAACGTCTTCACTTTCTTCTTGAAATTGTAATACAGCGTTGTAAAGTTCCTGGACGTTTTGGATTCTATCTTCGGCTTCATCTGTGCCTTGATTTTGCAAGTCTTGAATATAACCAGACTCATTTAGCAGTTCTTGTAAAAGTTCGGAAACTGGAACCGTTGCGGCTTGTTCTTTGCAGGTGCTGATCATTTTGGCAAAGTTATTCACAGCTTTTGCCGAACGTCCAGCCAATGTATTAACTGATGTTTCATCACTGAGTATTTCCCACAGGGGTGTCCCCAATTCATTAGAAGCATTCACTAAGCTTTCAATGGTGGTTTTACCAATTCCGCGCCGGGGGGTGTTGATGACTCGGAGTAAACTAACTGTATCAGCAGGGTTGGCGATCGCTCTTAAATAAGCTATCACATCTTTAATTTCTTTGCGATCGTAAAATTTCATTCCCCCCACGACTGTATAAGGAATTTGATACCTCATTAACAATTCTTCAAAAGGTCGTGATTGGGCGTTTGTCCGATAAAGTATGGCAAAACTACCCCAGTCTAACTCTGGATTTTGCTGTTCTAAATTGCGAATTTGCCCAATGACAAACTCGGCTTCTTCCATTTCATTATCTGCTTTGTGACAATAAATCTGCTCACCGCTTCCCCGTGTCGGTTTGAGAATCTTATCAATCCGTTGAGTATTATTTTCAATTAATTCATTAGCTGCTTGCAGAATATTCTCACAAGAGCGATAGTTTTCCTCTAACTTCACCATTGAGCGGGTATCATCATCAGGTAAACCATCGCCAAAGTCTTGCTGAAATTCCAATAATATGGTAAAGTCAGCCATTCTAAAACTGTAAATCGATTGGTCGGCATCACCTACCACAAACACTGAGCGATTTTGCCATTCCCATGCACTCTTGCTTTCTTCGCCATTAGTCACTAATAAGCGAATCAAATCATACTGCGTGCGGTTAGTATCTTGATATTCATCAACAAGGATATGGCCAAATTTGCGATGCCAATAACCTAAAACCTGCTCATTTTGCTGAAATAATCTTGTCGGCACGAGGATTAAATCATCAAAATCGAGGGCGTTATTTTCTGCTAACTTTTCTTGATAAGAGTTATAAACTTGGGCAATTACCCTACCCCGATAATTGGGCTGTTCTCGCTCGAACTCCTGGGGCGAAAAGCCTTGGTTTTTGGCGTTACTGATGGCATAGCGCACAGAACGAGCATCAAATTTTTTATCGTCTAAATTTAGCTGTTTATTAACAATTTCTTTCATCAAGCTCATGACATCGGATTCGTCAAAAATCGAGAAATTGCGACTCCAACGCCTACCTTTTTCGTCTTGATATTTGTCGATATCAAAACGGAGAATCCGAGAAAATAAACTGTGAAAAGTGCCACACCACAAGTCTTTGATGGTATTTTTATAGACTTGCGATCGCAATTGCATTTGTTGGTATTCTGTCAATACATCAAATTTTTGGCCATGTTGTTTCATCGCCAAGTCGTCAGCAAATATCTTTTGAATCCGTTCCTTCATTTCCCGTGCGGCTTTGTTCGTGAAGGTAACCGCCAGGATATGCTCAGGATCTACACGGTGTTTGAGAATCAAATTAGCAATTCGATAAGTTAGCGCTCGTGTTTTACCCGAACCTGCGCCAGCCACAACTAACAACGGGCCGCAGTAATGTTCGACAGCTTGGCGTTGGCTGGGATTCAGATGGCTGAGAAAATCAATAGTTGTTGTCATAGCAGTATAGATAGATCATCGACCACTTGCATATTAGCAGAGTATGATCGAAAATTTGACACCCTTCTACAGACGAGATTTGTGGCATCTCCACCCAAGTCTGATCAATTTTGTATAGTCAATGGCAGGTGAATAGTAAAAGTAGAACCAACCCCTGGCTGACTTTTGACAATAACTTTACCACCCATCAATTCGCAAAAGTGGCGGCTAATTGCTAAACCCAATCCCGTACCACCGTATTTTTTGGTTGTTGATGTATCCCCTTGTGTAAAAGGTTTAAATAATTGTTGCTGTTGACTATGAGTCATGCCAATACCAGTGTCAGCTACGCTGAAAGTAATCATACCCGCAGGAGTCTTTGTGAGTAAATCTGTGTTTTCGCTCTTAACTGTTAAGGTAACTTTGCCATTGCT
>PWQB01000651.1 GCA_003556955.1 Nostocaceae cyanobacterium CSSed10_463m | reverse complement strand
CTAACCATTACGAAACACTCAAAGTTAATGCCAATGCTAGCCAGGCGGAGATTAAGCAATCTTATCGCCGCTTGGTAAAGTTGTTTCACCCTGACAGCAATCAGCAAACAGCAGATAAGGAGCAAATTATTCGGATTAATGCAGCCTATGAGGTCTTAGGAGACAGTCAAAATCGTCTCAACTATGATCAACAACTGCAAGAAAATTCCCAAAAATTAAATAGTTATCAACAGCGCGCTGCATCAGCACAAAAACATTACCAGACAACTAGAAAAAGCGGACGTGATGCCGACAAACACGTTGAGGAATGGCTGCGCCTAGTTTATCAACCAGTCAATGAGCTGCTTGATCATATTCTCAATTCTCTAGATACTCAAATTGAGCAATTAGCCGCAGATCCCTTTGACGATGAATTATTAGAAGAATTTCAAGAATACTTAAATACCTGTCGAGACGATTTAAAGCAAGCCCAACTAACTTTTCGTTCTCTACCCAATCCGCCCAGTTTAGCCAAAACAGCAGCTTATCTCTACCACAGTCTTAACCAAGTAGCTGATGGAGTAGAAGAGTTAGCTTACTTTCCTTTGAGCTACGATGAGCATTATTTGCATACAGGGCAAGAATTATTCCGTATAGCTGCTAGATTGCACTGCGAAGTACAAGCATCGGTAAGTTAAGCTTTTTTAAGATGTTGGGATTGGGGACTGGGGACTGGGATTAAGAAGTTTCTTCTCCCCCTGTACCCCTGTCCCCTGCTCCCTATGCTAAAGCTGGCACAGGAATTTGTAAATGTGGGTACAAGGGGAAGCGATCGCATAATGCGGCTACCCGTTGGCGACAATCTTGGGCTACTGTCTCAGAATCAGGAGATAACAGCCTGTCAGCGATAATATTCCCAATTTCGGTAAATTCTGTTACACCCATGCCCCGTGTAGTCATGGCTGGAGAACCTAACCTCAAACCACTAGTAACAAATGGTGATTGTGGATCAAAGGGAACTGTATTTTTGTTAGCGGTAATATTCACCCCACTCACCAGTTGATCAGCTTGTTTTCCGGTGAGTCCAATATTCTGTAAATCTACTAACATCAAATGATTATCTGTACCATTCGATACTAATTTTAAACCACGATTTTGCAGTTGACTGGCCAAAGCACGGGCATTGTCAATTACTTGAGCGGAATACTCCTTAAATTCTGGCTTCAGTGCTTCCCCAAAAGCCACTGCTTTACCTGCAATTACGTGTTCTAGGGGACCACCTTGAGTCCCAGGGAAAACGGATTTATCGAGCTTTTTGCCTAATTCAGGATCGCGGGTCAAAATCAACCCACCACGAGGACCACGGAGAGTTTTATGAGTGGTGGTTGTGACGACATCACAGAAGGGAAGGGGGTTAGGATGCAGACCGCTAGCTACTAAACCAGCAATATGGGCAATATCCGCCAGTAAGTAAGCACCAACCTCATCAGCGATGCTGCGGAACTTGGCAAAATCAATCACACGGGGATAAGCCGAATAGCCACAAATTAAGAGCTTGGGACGCTCCCTCAGCGCCTGCTCCCGAATTTGTTCGTAGTCTAGCTGTTCTGTTTGTTGGCTGACACCATAGTGGCAAACTTGGAACCACTTACCCGAAACATTCACAGGTGAACCGTGGGTGAGGTGTCCGCCATGAGACAAATCCATCCCCATGATTTTGTCACCTGGTTGCAGTAATGTCAGAAAAACTGCAAAATTTGCCTGAGCGCCGGAATGGGGTTGGACATTAGCATGAGTCGCATCAAATAGCTGTTTAGCTCGGTCAATGGCTATTTGCTCGATTTGATCGACAAATTCACAACCGCCATAGTAGCGTTTTCCTGGTAAACCTTCAGCATATTTGTTGGTTAACGCTGAACCTTGGGCGGCTAGTACAGCAGCCGAGGTAAAGTTTTCACTAGCAATTAACTCTAGGTGGTCGCGTTGACGCTGTAGTTCTTGGTTAATTAACCCCGCGATCGCCGGATCGGAGTTAGCCAAAAATTCGGAATTGGTTCTAGTCACTTAAATTTATCCTTGGTGGAAATTTGCACAACAGTGGATTTGGGTTTGGTGTAGCACCTAAGTCAAAAGTTTGTCACTACTGACTTATTTATTATGAAACTTTTTTCTGAATCTCAAATTTTACCAGGAATTAGCGGGAGCGTGAAAGCCCCTGAGAAGCAGCAACGTAGTTGCGTACTTCGTGCTTCTGCCGCAAACATAATGCGAAAAGTAGAGACACAATTAGGTTTAAGCCTAGTCAAGGTCTGTAGGCAAGTTTTGACCCTTGCTACCAGATTTCATATCTGGGAAACCAAAACTAAGAAGCGGAGAGGGACGGCTTTAGCCTCCCTCGTAGCAACAGTTTAGAATCCCCGTCGCTTTAGCGCGGGGAGAGGTCAAGAACAATGCCATCTTTTTCATACACAACATAAAATAAATTTAGAGTTCACTGGGCATTTGTACTGATTCATCTCATATTTATCCAGATCACTTCAGGTACAAGGTGAACGCCCATAATCAAAATTTACAGGAGGGATGCGATGTTAGTTATTTTAATGGATAATCAAATCCTTGCTCCCGCGCAAGTTTGCCAATCTTGCTTATTGGCTGACGGTAGCGGTCAACCTCGTTGGCGTGGAGGTCAGTTGCGTTGTGGTCAAGCAATTCGCCAACTAAATGCACAGCAGCCAGCGCAGTATGAATGTCTGATGGGTTTCCGCATTGCGGATGTAGAATAATCGCATTTTTCAGCAAGACTAGGCAACTGCGTTATCCTAGGCTCAAGTAACTCTGAAATTTTAGCCATAGGAGAACGCACAATGACTTGGCGCGGGTCTACAACGGTTTCCGACCGGATTTTTGCTTGTTTACCTTATTTGCTGCCCCTGATTCAAGGTTTGGCCTTTGGTGGCTTTTTATTAAGACAGTTTCCAGTCTTAGGGGTGCTATTTTTGCCTTTGAGTCCATTAATCGGAATTTATCAACTCCCTTTTGCCAGCCTGATTATTTTCTTTGCTTTGTTCCTGTTAGTGGTGAGAAACGAGAAAATTAGTCACTTCATTCGTTTCAATACCATGCAGGCAATTCTGTTGAACATTGTTTTATTTCTGTGTGAAATATTACTGCAAATTTTACGTTCAATTCCTGGTGCTGGCTTTGCTTTAGAAACGCTCGCCAACACCATTTTTATCGGCATAGTAGCGGCAGTGGTCTATTCTGTTGCTCAATCCCTGTTTGGGCGTTATGCAGAAATTCCTGCAATTTCCGATGCCGTGAATATGCAAGTGCGGTAAAACTTAACGCCTAGCCACTTTGTTTTCTAGGCGACCAATGCCTTCAATTTCAACGCGGACGCGATCGCCTATGTGCAGTTGCCCGATACCCAACGGCGTACCGGTTAGCACCACATCGCCTGGTAGTAGTGTCATCACCTGACTAATGTAGGACACTAGAGCATCAGGGGGAAACACCATCTGATCAATACAGGCAGACTGCACAGGGATAGCATCGTCATTCAAAAAGGTCTGTAATCTAGCCCCAGGATTTAATTCTCGGACGATCCAAGGGCCTAGAGGACAAAAGGTATCAAAACCTTTGGCGCGAGTCCATTGACCATCTTTTTGTTGTAAATCCCGCGCCGTGACATCGTTGGCGATAGTATAACCCCAGATTTTAGTTTGGGCTTCTTCCAGTGTACAGTCACAGGTGCGATCGCCAATTACTAACGCTAATTCACCTTCATAATCTACTCGTTGCGACTGGGGCGGATACTGAATGTCTGTTTCCGTGGCGATGATAGATGTTGGTGGTTTGAGAAATATTAAGGGTTCATTGGGAACTACCGTTCCCATTTCCTGGGCATGATCTGCATAATTCTTGCCTACCGCCACAACTTTTGAGGGGGCGCAGGGAGTCAGAATTTGGTACTTTTCGGGTTCTAGAATTAAATCTGTGGGTTGCCCTTGTAACCAGGGTGGAGCATCTAACACCTGCACGTTGAGGGACAGTTGTAGCAATCCATAATAAATCTTGCCTTCTAGATTTTGAACTCGCACATAGCGCTGCGCCATAACCTTGATTAATATCCTTTTGTCTGCGATTAAAAGCTGTTAGCGGGTAGCAATCTTCAGTTTGTAGTAGAGGCTTTAGCTTGAGACTGATAAATATAGTCTCAATTTCAGCAGGATATCTCTATTACCCTGTTACCTCAGTTGTACAAGAGGCCATCGGGGTTGGCTTGCAGGCTGGCCATGAGCGTAGCCAAATGGCAGCAAGGGGGAGTTGGAAATAAAATAGCACTTATTCACCCTGCCCCCTGCACCCTAACCCCTTTCCTCTTCTCCCCTGCCTCATCCTTAAAGGCAACTTTTTGTTAAAGATGCAAATTTAGCGGATTTGGCTAATGATTCAAATTGAAAACTGGTAAGATTATAGTTCCTTGTTGCTTCGATGTTGATGATTGCTAGTATCCTTTGTGATATTTATGTATAAAATCACATCAGCAGCCTATTCGTCCATAAGGTGACTTAAAATCATGTCCATAGTTTACGAAACAATTTACATTCTGCGTCCGGATTTAGGAGATGAACAGGTAGAGCAAGCAATTGCTAAATATCAGAACTTACTCACTGAACAAGGTGCTGAGAATATAAAAGTTCAAAATCGTGGTAAACGTCGCCTGGCTTATGAAATTAAAAAGCATCGTGATGGCATCTACGTTCAAATGGACTACACTGGACCTGGAACTGCGATCGCTCCGATGGAACGTGCTATGCGTTTAAGTGAGGAAGTGATTCGTTACTTGACTATCAAGCAGGATCTACCAGAAGAAACAGTAGAAGCAGCAGAAGAAACAGTTGCTGTTTCTGCCTAAACAACTTTCTGAGTCAGCAGTGCTGAGTATTGAGTTTTTTTACATCAGTACTCAGTACTGAAAATAGTAAATCTAAAAAATTTTTTACCATTGATCTTTTTTGGGTTTAGTTGGGAATGCTAAATTAACAAGTAACTGCAAAAGACAGTACCATCGCAGTTATACCTAAGATTGGACAAGCATTCGTCAATGGGATCTGTAAACCACTGTGAGCCAAACCGACACACCTAACATCCAAGCTCTCTCTACCGAGGTATCGCAGTTGCGCCAAGAGTTGCAGCTTCGTGATCAATTAGTGCAGCAGCTATCTCAAGAACTTTTCCGACTGGTTAAGGGCAATACTAACTTTATGCCCCCGCGCGCTGAACCAGAATATGATTCGAGTCAGTTACAAGCATTGCAAGAACAATTACAAGCGGTTGAGCAACAGGTAACGTTCTACCAAGAACAAATAACCACTCGTGATACCGAAATTTACCAACTGCGCCAGTCAGTGCAAGAACTAACTGATCGTAGTCGGATGTTAGAGCAGGTTGTACAAGAATTACCTCAAATTTACCGTCGCAAGTTTGAGGAACGTATGGCTCCAGTCAGAGAAAAAGTGGCGACTCTACAACGAGAAAACCGCAAACTTCAGGCAGAACTACAAAGCGTAAGTTACCGTTTAGCTATCAAGACTCGCACGGCTAGTCACAGTGGCATTGATTTGCCCAATTTTCCCCGCTCAGAATCTGATCCCAATAATATATCTACTGTGCAAAATGCCTGATAGCCATTTGGTGTTTGCATGGAAGTAACACAGGGTTTATACTCAGCACTCAACACGGGCTAAATGCTCCGCTAATTCTCTGAGCGCAGCTATACCCACCGGGCGTATTCAAGTTAGTCTTTTTTGTATTTTAGTTTACACAAAAATAAACCACTTGCCTCTGTGGAAGTGGTCAATGTTTTAACGGGTGCAGTTGGGGTGGCAAATGATGTTTGTTGTATCGATGATTTCTAGTCCGTTCGCGCAGCGTCTTTGTAGGAGACACCTAATAGAATATCACTTGCTGTCTAGTTGCTCTTTGGGTGGACTAACTATTTTTAACTCTCCAAAGGTTTACCCATTTCTGGGTAAGTTCGCGTATGCCCTACACTACGTGGATGATTCCAAAAGCTTTTCAATTTGTAAATTAGCTTGCTAGTGCTAAATTTTTATCATTATTGGTGGTAAAAATATCCTCGTAAGTATCGAAAATTTCAAACACTGAGTCGAGTTGTGTTAATTCCAAAATTAATCTGACTGGAGCTTGCACATTGCATAAAACCAGACGACAACCTCTTTGCCGTGCAGATGTTAGTCCCTTGATTAGAGGAACTAATCCTGAACTATCCATGAAATCTACTTCTGATAGATCAATAACCCAGATTTGATAAGGCTGGGGTGTGACTTCAAGCATCTGTTCGCTAAAAGCCATTCCACCTTGCAAGTCTATACTGCCTTGGGGCTTAAATAAAATAACTTGATCTTGTGAGATATTCATGAATTTAACTAGGTAATTGGAACGAGTAACAGAACAGAAATGTGACATTAATACTGATTCAGTTTCACAGACAAAATCACTGTTTGAGTTTTAGATTTAAGAAGTTACAGCAGTCTTGTTGAGACAATATGCTTCGGTATTTATGCCGTATAATTTATGTTAACATTCCCTAAATATAGGCATAATGGCTGAAGAATTTCGGTATCAATGGTATCTTTTACTATATTTTTATATATAACCAGGTATTTGATAAATTTATCATAAAAATGCTTGACAAGCTAGCATTACTTATAAACTTGTGGTATTAGCGGCTAGTAAATAGTTGGAAAACAGGACAGGAGGTAGGAAGAAGCGGAAATTTGCCAAAGACTAATGACTATACCTAGCGGATGGATTGACACCCCAGGCATAGAAGAGCCAAGATATATGAAAGGTAAAAAATTGTAAAGGCGGCGGTGCGGGATGTCTCTTGAGCTAATTTCACTAGAAAACATCCAGGAATTTGCCCACCAGTATGGTTACTGGGCTATTTTTTTGGGAATTTTGCTAGAAAATTTAGGAATACCCCTTCCTGGTGAAACTGTGACCTTGGTCGGTGGATTTCTCGCTGGCAGTGAGGAACTGAACTATTGGTTAGTTCTCAGTGATGCCGTTGCAGGTGCTGTGATTGGTGGTGCTTGCGGCTATTGGATTGGTAAAGTAGGGGGCTGGCCTTTCCTGGTACAAATAGGTAAACTCTTTCGGATTTCCGATGAGCGGTTATTGAATATTAAAAATCAATTTAGTGAAAATGCTACTAAAGCTGTATTCTTTGGGCGATTTTTCGCGTTATTGCGAATTTTTGCGGCTCCATTAGCTGGTATAGCTGAAATGCCATTTAGAAAATTCTTTTTATACAACTTAGCCGGAGCAGCTACCTGGGCCAGTGTGATGGTAACTTTAGCTTTCTTTGCTGGCAGAGTTGTTTCCTTAGAACAGCTAGTGGCTTGGGTAAGTGAATTTGCGATCGCAGCTTTACTAATCCTAGTGGCATTAATCGCTATCCCCATTTGGTTAGAGTCTCGCCAAGTCAAGCGGGCAGCAGGGGAGTAGGGAGAAGAGGCAGGGGAGTAGGAGGCAGGGGAAAAGAGGCAGGGGGGCAGGGTGCAGGGTGCAGGGGGGAAAACTTCCCATTACCCATTACCCATTACCCATTACCTAACTTCTACCTTGCTGCGCCCAAATGCGAGTGGGTAATCCCCAAACGTAAATAAAGCCTTCAGCCGCTTTATGGTCAAATTGGTCTTCAGCTCCATAGGTTGCCAAGTCTGGGCTATAAAGTGAATTGTCACTCCAACGCCCGACGACAGTAGCATTACCTTTAAACAGTTTCACTCGTACAGTCCCCATAACTCGTTCTTGTGTTTTCTGAATAAACGCATCTAATGCGCTTTTAAGTGGGCTGTACCAAAGACCGTTATATACAATTTGAGTGTAAGTTTCTTCAATACCTCGCTTGTAGTGGCTGACATCTGCTGTCAAAGTTAGACTTTCTAAATCCCGATGTGCCTGAATTAGTACTAACATCGCGGGTGATTCGTAAATTTCCCTAGATTTAATTCCTACTAAGCGGTTTTCTATCATATCGATCCGCCCAATCCCGTGATTTCCGACTACCTGATTGAGTTGTTCAATTAACTCCACAGGGTTTTTAGGTGTGCCGTTGAGGCTAGTAGGAATACCGCGTGTAAAACCAATTTCAATGTATTCTGGTTCATTAGGCGTATCAGCGATCGCCTTGGTCATTTCATAGATTTCTTCTAGTGGCTCAACGGCTGGATCTTCGAGTACGCCAGCTTCAATACTACGACCAAGTAAATTTTTATCAATGCTGTAAGGAGAAGACTTTTTCACAGGTGAGGGGATACCAAATTTCTCACCATAAGCGATGGTTTGCTCACGACTCATTCCCCATTCTCTCGCCGGTGCAAGGATCTTCAAATTGGGATTAAGAGCAGCACAAGCCACATCAAAGCGAACCTGATCATTACCTTTACCAGTGCAACCGTGAGCGATCGCATCAGCACCGTATTTATGAGCAGCTTCCACTAATATCTTCGCAATTAACGGACGAGCCAGGGCTGTCCCCAACGGATATCGATTTTCGTAGAGAGCATTGGCTTGAATCGCCGCAAAGGCATAATCTTTAACAAAACTTTCTTTAACGTCAGCTACTAAAGACTCACTTGCACCCGATTTCAGCGCTTTTTCTCGGATTGGCTCTAATTCATCTCCCTGACCTAAATCTGCTGCGAGGGTAATTACTTCTTCTACACCCCACTCATTTTTCAGATAGGGAATACAAACAGAAGTATCCACTCCCCCAGAATATGCCAAGACAACCTTTTTAGCGCGACCCATTGGTTTCTCCAGTTAGAAAAACAAAGAATGAGTCATTATTATAAGGTATGTAGGTTAAAAACCAGCTTCAAAAATTTCCTCTCAAAAACACAGTAAATATATTCTCGTTTATTTTCAATTCATTATCAGAGCTATCTCTGCCATAGTCGTACTGATTATTTCGCCAGGATAGGTTGAGTGTGGGACTATTCTGATTTGTGCCGAGTCGAAATCTTGCTCCCGCACCATAGACAGAACGAGCTGCATTGTCATTGATGGGATTATAGTATGCTGATAAAGCAAAATTATTGCTAAATTCAATCCCCACACTTGTCACTAGAGTATTTTTTACCGAATCAGGTAAAATATCCCCAAAATAATTAGTTAAACCTAACCAAACCTGACCGATATTTGCTCTGGCTCTGACTGTAATAGAATTTACAAAATCATTAGGGCGAGTTTCCCGATCAAAAGCATAATTCACTCCCGTGGATAACACAAAATTACTATTCCGACTGAAAGGGATACGTTTACCAATACTACCTGTGATTTGACTGTAGTAATCAAGGTCTGGATTAATATAGCCAATTATTCCGCCTGAAAAGTTCCATCCGTTGGCAGTATTTTTAGTAAAATCTAGTCCACCATAAGCTTTAATTTCGTCTGCACCGATCACACCTGTATAATATCTCAAAGCTTCTTGTGTACCTGTGATATTGCCTGTAAAACTCAGATGAGGCGCATATTTAGTTTCTTCTCTATATCTATTAGTTGTCACACGATTAACTTCTTGCCTTAAGCTGCTAACGTAAGTCTGAGTGTAGAAATTTTGTAAATTGAGTGGAGAAAAAATTTCATTATTAATATTAGCAATCAAACTCGCATTAGAATTATATCCCCCTTCGCCACCACCAGCAGCCGAGACTGTTTGGGGGCCAACTTGTTCAAAACGAGTAGTAATAATATTAGACCTGCGTTTGATCACAGGTGATGCACCTAACCAAAGACTATTGAATGTCGCCGCAGGTACTTGGCTCAAATTTGTTGCTGTTCGGGGGACACTCTGCGCTCTCGCAATTCCCCCATGATAAGCAGTTAAACTATTAACAGGAAGTCTGACATTATTAGCAGCTAAAAACAAATTATTATTAACATTTGAGTTGACTTTATTTTCTGAACTGGCAACATGAGGAATAATGTCAGGTAAAAAACTATATCCCAGTTGCAAAGCTGTATTTAATAGAGTATTCTCATCATTTAAGATAACATTAAACCCTCGTACTGTCCGACCCATGACTGCTTCACGGTCATTAACTTTGACAATTTGCCTCACTCTAGAATAAATTGCTGTGGGTGTATTTTCTATTTCTTCTCTTCTGTTGATAGATAATTGCTCTCCATTACTATTACCAACAACTGAACCTGTATTTGGTAAATATAAATCTATGCCAATTTCTTGACCATTAGCTCCAGATTGAAAACCCGGTTGACTAATTGCAGCTAATGTTTCTGGTTCTACTACATCACCTACTTTTGCAGTTTGAATAAATCGAGTGGGTGTCATAGTATCAGGATTGATATCAGCAGATTTTATACCAGGAATATATGTGCAGGTTTGCTCAGGGTTACCGCCAAGCAAGTTACATGAAGCTGTCATGCTGAATTGGAGTTGTGTACCTAACATGGTGCGGGGTTCTCGGAAATTAACCGCAACTTCTCTGGTTTTTCTCACTGTTTGTAGTTGCAAATATTCTCCGGTTTGGTCTACAGTAAAAATATTGTTTGTTGTCAAATTTTCTTGAACTTGTCCGTTAAGCTTGACAAGTCCATTAATATCAAAAGTAGTATTTTGGTTATTACTAAAGCTGGAACCTAAACTTAATTGTCTTTCAGTTAAATGATTAACTAATATCCCATTTAAGGGAATAGTAGTTGTGCGGGGACGGATTTTTTGCTCATTAGCAAGTCTAGGGGGAATAAGATATTCTGGTTCTTGGGGTATTTTTTCTGCGGGTAATTTTTGATCAAGATCCAATTCATCAATTCTAGGTTGTGGATCTAGTTGTTTATTCAATCCAGCTTGACTCATGCTATTGAGAGTACAAGACTGAATTTGAGAATTAGTTGAGGCTAAGTCATTGACTAAAGTTAGTTCTGGTTGTCCAGTATTGCTGGTAAGACAAGGCGGAGACTGGGAATTAGCTTGTGCTAAATCTGTAACCTGTGTTTGTTGAATAAAGTTAGATGCAGAAGTTGGTAATTGCTGATCCGCATTTGACAAAATCCCCAATGATTCCACATTGGTAATTAGTGCAGAAACATCTTCTAAGATGTAAGTTTTATTTTGTTCTTCCGGGTTTAGAGATAATTCTAATTTGCTATTATCGCAGCTGTGCAGTTGTAATGTGTTTGCAGATGTCTGTGCGCCAGCCGTTTTAGCAAAAAGCATTGTTACTGAACTAAATAATAAGACAAATGCCAGCTTTAAGTTTGTGTGAAACGAAATCATTGTTAATATTTTTAACAGATAGTAATAAGCACCTGATAAATCCAGATTTTTTGGGTTATTTTTTGATAAACTAGACAATTATTGTGGATTTAGAAAATATTGCTAGTTTAGTCCTGATTTATTTTCTGATACGATAAGCTAGAGACACGTGGTTATCGTGTCTCTAACAAATACCAACTACTTAGGGTTGACAGAATTTTAGGAAAGTATCAGTCTGACTCCTGATATTTATTCTTTTTAATTCTTGATACCCTATTTTTTATTGTGACTTGGTAGGGAAGTGGAACTTTTATATAGCGATTCCCGCCTCAATGAGGTAAACCAAGAAAAAATTGATTAGAGATGGACACAGATAAACACAGATAAATCTGTACATCCTCTGACTAGTAAACGCTAATCAACTAAAACCCAGTTTCGACAGATCCGATGGTGGTTTCGGTGAAGGTAGCAATAGAGTTACCTTGGCTATGTTCTAAAGCAGTATCTACACTACCTCTGAGAGTGACATTGTTATAAATTTCGGTTTCATCTTCTGAAAAGGAGAAAAATCCGTTATCGCTGATCAATTCGATTACGCCAGCACTACCCAAAGAGGAAGCTGAGACAACACCAAATTGAGCTGTGGCGGTAGCAGCTGCGTCATTTTTACCAACAGCACCAGCAGCAGCCATTTCAGTTACTACACCATCAGCGTCAAGTGTAGCTGCTACGGCTCCAGCAACACCACCTTCACCAGCAGAGGCTACAGAACCGAAACCAAATACACTAGCGGAAACTGCAACTAAGGCGATCGCTACTTCTTTGTTGAATTTCATCGATTTATATTCCTGTTATTGAAACTTTAATCTGCGATAAATCTACGCTTCTGATATCTGTACTGTGGTAAATTTCACTATCTGATTCACTGTTGGCGCAGGTGATTTTCTCAACACAAGCTGTTGCATGAAAAGTTGTGCTTACTCTTCAGTATTATTAGTGAAAAAACATTATGTTACAGCACAGATTTGGTTAAGTTTAGGTTAAAACTTGCAGTGCGTAAATTTTACAACAAAGTCATATTAATTAAAATCAATTACTTAGTCAAGCAGTTGAAAAATAATTGATTTTAACTAAATTTTGTAGCAATCCAGTAGTTAAAATTAACTTGTTCTTAAAATAAAGATAACCTAAATCAGGAAGACTTTTGCTATCTGAAATCCAAAGCTAACAAAAGTAGAAGATTATGTTTCTAAAGCTTGTCCATCATCAAATGTGGAGTTTTTGTCATGGCGACGTAAGGAAGCAATCTCACCGTCTTGACTAAAAACTACAGACTACAGTTCTTAAAGTAGACAAGGTTTATTTACACCCACTTACTTAGATTGAGTGTGTGAGAAATTAGCAACACTCTCAATCAAGTCAATTAGCAGAAATTTGACCCCCTAAAAGCCAGTATCAATAGATCCGATGGGGGTTTGAGTAAAGGTAGAAATAGAGTTGGCTTGGCTAGTTTCTAAAGCATGGTCTGCACTGCCTCTGAGAGTAACATTGTTGGAAGTCCCAGTGATAAAAAAATCAAGAACTGAGAGCGAAAAAAATCCGTTATCGCTGACTAATTCGATGACACCGGCACTACCTAAAGCGGAAGCTGAGACAATACCAAAGTTAGCTGTGGCTGTAGCAGCTGCATCATTTTTACCAACAGCACCAGCAGCAGCCATTTCAGTTACCCAACCATGAGGATCAAGTGTAGCCGCGACTGCTCCCGCCGCACCGCCTTCACCAGCAGAGGCTAGAGATCCAAAGCCAAATATACTAGTGGAAACTGCTATCAATGCGATCGCTACTTTTTTGTTCAATTTCATCAACTTCTATTCCTGTTATTGAAACTTTAATCTGTTTGAAATCTACACATCTTTAATTGCTGCTGTGGAGAATTTCACAATTTAAGTTACTGTTAGTGACATTGATTTGACTTAAATAACCTGCTTAATTACAGGTTTATCCAAGGGTAAATGCATTTAAATCATCATAGTATTCCAGGAGAAAATTTAGGGAATTTGATTATTTAAGATGCTTGCATACAATGTCTAACTCTTATTTTTTGAGCAATGTATTCAATAGTTTTCATCCCTTGTGTACGTGTCAAACCCTAACAAGTTAACGGTATTAGGCAAATCTCTCTTAAGATAGATTATTATTTTTTTAGTTTAAATATGTAATTTGGGGATTAATCGTATTAATATTTACCTTTAAATAGATTAAAAATATAAAACCTCTATCATCAGATAGATTGTTACGGCTTTTTACTGCAATTCATTATTATATGAAATAATTATTTTAAAAATGTATATATCATTTCTGATTTGAGTAATAATTAACACCCACCCCAACCCTTTGTCTACCAGGGATGATCTACTATGAAAACGTAAATAATTCACCTATATTTGTCATTGATTATTGTTAGGTTGACGATTTTATTTGCCAAGTGATAAGAGTAGCGATCGCCAGCAAAATCCAGCCATTTTCTAAATAGGCTAAAATTTAGATCCCCGACTTCTCTAAGAGGATGTTTGAAAAGTCCTATTGTCGGTAGCAAAACATTCTAGATCCCCCTAAATCCCCCTTAAAAAGGGGGACTTTGATTCTAATTCCCCCCTTTTCAAGG
>PWQB01000536.1 GCA_003556955.1 Nostocaceae cyanobacterium CSSed10_463m | reverse complement strand
GGTTTGCGTGTAGTTGCTCAGTGGTCTGGTGATGGTACTATCAACGAAATGTTGATGACCCCCAACGTGAAGATGAACCTCATCCACTGTTACCGCTCGATGAACTACATCAGCCGTCACATGGAAGAAAAATATGGTATTCCCTGTACAAAGTATGAGTTAATGGTGTTGTAAACCACGATTTAGTCCACATCTAACTTTGCTCAATTTGAACAGTGTTTGAGGTGAACAGAAAATCGTTAAGATTTTAAGCCAAATTTAAGACACCGATGGCAATCTCTGATCAGGGCATTTTTGAAGGCTTTGTGCCTCCTGCTTCTACCGATGGCAGTTACTTAGGAACTCGTAAGCAGATGGCAGCAACGCAACAACATTTAGATAAGAAATTTCACAAAGACCTGGCTGATGCCAAGGCACGGCTCAAGGCAGGTAAGGTGAAGGTTGGCTTGGTGGTGGCTAAGGATTCTATTCAGCTGCAAGCATCTTTACCAATCAAGCCGGGGGATAGTGATCGCAACGGAACTGGCTCCAAGCAGTACAAAATTTCTTTGGGCATCCCTGCAAATTTGGATGGGGTGAAGACTGCTGAGGAGGAGGCACAGGAATTGGGTAAGCTGATAGCCCGCAAGCAGTTTCAATGGAATGATAAATATTTGGGTAAGGTTACAAGGGTCAAGGAAACCATTAAAACTGTTGGCGAAATTTTAAAAAAGTTTGAAACTGAATATTTTAAAACTCGTAAGTCAACAGAAAAAAGTAAACACACTTTCTCTTATTACCTCGATTATCTGCGGCGTTATGTAGGTTTAGATATTCTGCTAGACCAGGAATCAATAGATTCAGCTTTGGATAAACTTCAAAATGACTACTCTAAACAAAATGCAGTTAAAACTTTAAAGGTTCTCAAATCTACTTTAAATTTAACTACCTTCACTTTAGAAAACATCAAAATCAAAAAACCACAGACTCAAGTTAGGGATATTCCCAGTGATGAAGATGTGGTTAACTTTTACCAGAATTTTTATAACTATTCAGTTTCCAGGAAAGGAACTATCAGAACAAGCTGGTTGAATACTTGGAAGATGTGGCAGTGGGTCTATGGGATGCTTGCTACCTATGGATTACGTCCACGGGAATTATTTGTAAATCCTGATATTGATTGGTGGTTAAGTTCTGAAAATGTTGATAATACTTGGAAGGTTGCACCGGAAACGAAAACGGGATATAGGGAAGCTTTACCTTTACATCCTGATTGGGTTGAGTTGTTTAATTTAAAGAATTCGGGAATTTTAGAATTGTTGAAAAGTCAAATTGATGGTAGAACCAGTTTTACCGATATCAACATCATTAGGGTTAATTGTTCCTCTTGGTTTAGAAGGGTAAATATTCCTTTTACTCCCTATGATTTACGTCATGCTTGGGCAATTAGAGCGCATATCATGGGTGTACCAATTAAGGCTGCTGCTGATAATTTAGGTCATTCGGTGGAGATTCATACTGAGGTTTATCAAAAGTGGTTTAGTTTGGAGAATCGCAAGAAGGTGATTAAGTTGGCTGTTAATAAGCAAGATGATTTTGAGACATTGAAGGAAGAAAATGCACGTTTGAGGGCTGAAGTTGAGTTGTTGAAACAGGCACTGGCTAGAAAGCAGATGTCTGAGGTTTTGCGGTAATTAGGCACGGAAGAAACACCGCGACTCATGTCTGCGGTGTTGCAGATATTTAGTTAGTTTTTAGGCGTTACTGATTTTAAATATGAATTAGGTTCACGCAAAGGCGCAAAGGCGCAAAGGTAGGAAAAAAAAGAAAGGTAATTTTGAGATTTCATATCTTAGTTCAGCAATGCCAGTTTTTAAGCATTGTCTGTATGCTTTCTCAGCCTTTGTAATTCAGCTTCTAATCTAGGCAAATCCCCTGCTAAAAATAGACATACAGGAGTTGGTTAAGCAGGAAGTAGAGAAAGCGATCGCAGATGTTAGACGCAAGTTTGATGAACGCCTGGGGGAGTTGGTCGCTTGAGAGATGACAACCAACCTCTCAAGCAGTCAGTAGATTATGAAGCGGCACGCGAGAAAGTCTTGAAAAAACTCAAGATGGGCAGGCAGTCAGCAGCAGGTAAGGCAATTGACGCATTTATCAAACAGATGTCAACACAAGGAGTTAAAAATAGTTTAACCAATGCCAGAGATAGAAAAGTTCCGTGAGTTGGTGCAAGATGCACCGCGAGAGTTAAAAATAGGATAGTTATGTTAACGCTACTAAATGGGTTAAGGCTTTTGGGTCAAGAAGAAGAACAGCATTTAAGCGACACCTAAGCCCTGAATACTCACTGTACAGACCTTTATAAAACTCTGGGGCTTATTTTTTGCGCGTAAATATTAAGAAAAGATTACATATAATGAGGGGTCAGACCCTTGATCACTTGTAATATTCCTTTACAAATAGATTCTCAGAAAAGTGATTGGCTACGCCAGGGTGAAGGCGATCGCATTTCCTGAAAAATATGTTTAGTCCAAACCAAAGCCTGTACTGTACCTCATGTGTATCAAGAGTTCTAGCTGTTCAACTGCTCCCCGCATCTGCAACTGTTTTGTATTGCAATGTTACAAAGCTGGTTAGACTGAAAGCAGATTAAGCCACGATGCCTATTAAAAAATACTTGATAAATTCAGCTTTCAGGTAGGTTCAGGATTAGTTTTAAGCCAAAATTAAGCCACGATAAAAAGTAAGGTGCGAAAAGCTTATAAGATAAAAGTTTGAGGGAAAGGTAAATTATATTCCCTGGTTGGAATACAACTTCTTCGGACCCACCAAGATTGCTGAATCTTTACGGGAAATTGCTTCTAAATTTGACTCTAAAATCCAAGAAAACGCTGAGAAGGTTATTGCCAAGTATCAGCCCACAATGGATGAGATCCTCAAGAAGTATCGCCCCCGTTTAGATGGTAAGACTGTCGCCATGATGGTTGGTGGTCTACGTCCTCGTCACGTTGTACCCGCTTTCCAAGATTTGGGTATGAGATTGGTTGGTACTGGTTATGAGTTCGCTCACAACGACGACTACAAACGTACCACTCACTACATCGAAAATGGTACTATCGTTTACGATGACGTGACTGCTTACGAATTTGAGGAGTTTGTTAAGGCATTGAAGCCAGACTTAATCGCTTCTGGTGTGAAAGAGAAGTACGTCTTCCAAAAGATGGGTCTGCCTTTCCGTCAAATGCACTCCTGGGATTACTCCGAACCTAGTCAAGGCGCTTCAAAGTCAATGACAGCAAGATTTTTAGACGGCCAGATAAAAAAGAATTTATTTTTAGTCTAAATCAAAGTTTTAGGGTGGTCTAGAAAGAATATACTTTTGATGGTTTAAATAATATAACTCTTAGGGTGTAAAGATTTGGGGATTTGGTTAAATTTTGCTGAAATTAAAACTGTAAAAAGAAAGACTATTTGAATTGATATTTTTTAGATTAATTTTTAGATTAAATGGTGCGATCGCTTCCACTGGCAATGATATATCGTAAATCATTCAGCAAACTTGATATAAACCTTGTCTACTTTGAGAACTGTAGTTTTTAGTCAAGATGGTGAGATTGCTTCCTTACGTCGCAATGACAACAACTCCACTTTTCATGATG
>PWQB01000839.1 GCA_003556955.1 Nostocaceae cyanobacterium CSSed10_463m | reverse complement strand
TGTACTGGGATAATCACTGTAAAACAAAGTGTTTATTAACTTTTGCAGACAAAACGGCATTTTGCTTGTAAAATTTCTTCGATGGCATTTTATGCTTAGGCAGTTATAACCAGTTTGGCATTACTTGACACCTGGAGGCTGTTTAGGCGATCGCTTTAATTGCTCCTCTCCACAACACCAATAACTTGGGTAGGAACGTAGTATTTTGCGCTCCTCAAGTTTGCACGCCTGTCCTGCGACTCTAGCCGCGTGGATGAGTGTTGTAATGTTTACCCCAAAAAAACCCTAGCAAAATAGCCAGATATAACTGCTGATTTTGTAGTAGCACTATATACTGTCTACCAGGATTGTTGATACCACTATTACCAGGCATTTTTTAGCCATTCACTAAATCATGAAACTTGAGGATATATATCAATTCTTTGAGAATCCTCCGCCAACTTATCTCTGTCAGGAGCTAGCAATTTGCTATATTTTGTATGTTTTGTTACAAGGGGAATCCTACGGAACTGAGTTGATCCAGCGACTGGAAACTGAATACCCTACCTATCGGCTTTCGGATACCGTGCTTTATAGTGCGATTAAATTTCTCGAAGACGAAAGGGCTATTAATGGGTATTGGAAGAAACTCGAAGGGCGAGGTCGCCCCAGACGGATGTACCAAGTTTCTCCAGAATGGCAAGAACAATCACAAAATTTGGCGCAACTTTGGCAAGATTACAGAAACGGGAGAACAAAATCATGAATAATTAATGAATAACCTAAGTAAGTAGGCTCAAATAAACCTAACTATGTAATGAAATGTAAAATACCTCAAAACTTTACGTTCGCGGAGCGTGAATGCTTCGGTCTTATGCTTCACTGCGCTCGTCATCACATAGTTATAGATTTGCCCACCCACCTACTTAACTAATAATATATAAGTTTACCCCAATGAGAACAATAACAATTTAGTTATGGATACT
Source organism: Nostocaceae cyanobacterium CSSed10_463m (assembly GCA_003556955.1). The sequence continues at coordinate 2,676 of PWQB01000839.1, read as the reverse complement.
GCAATTGTGCCATCTACGTTGCTGCTCACCTTGTTGTTATCAGTTGGGTTGTTTTTCTTTATTCGGGCTTCCACCAAAGACCGGATCACAAAAGCACAACTGGTATCTGAACAAGATGAAGCTGATTTAATGCCGAAAGTCAAGGAGTATTTTCGCTCCCGTGCTTACCAAGTAGCAGCAATAGACCGGGAAAAAAATCAAGTCACTTTTGAAGGCTTTGTTCAACCTAGCTGGTTTTTAGCTGTGTTTTTAACACTGCTGGCCTTTGGGGGTATGGCCTGCCTGGCGTTGGTTTTAGCGATGCTTTTTCCTGATTTCGGTACTTTGTTTATCGGATTAGTAATACTGTCACCTTTGAGTGGTCTGTTTTATTGGAAAAAATCAGGAAGATTTGAGAAGGTATCTTTCCAGATAGAGTCACCAAACCAGGGGGAATTAAGCTCTGCAAGTAAAATTACTGTAATTGCCCATAGAGATGAACTCATGGAGTTACAAAAGGCTTTACAGTTGAAATCTGCTGATTGAACAATAGTTGCTTAATACTACAAGCCCCCAGAGTTATCTGTGGGTGCAGTCAATCGAAAATCGAAAATCTAAAATTGTTTTACATGAGGGAGGAGGACACAGCTTGCGGTTACATAAGTTTTCCCTACGACATGGGATCGTAGGGAAAAGATTATATTTGCTTAAAGAGCCTCTTGGGCAATCCATTGGAGGAGAGCGCAACTCAACTCTCACTTGCGGATGCATTTTGCTCTATCTGACTCCCCTGTGCATCATTTGACTAGAAATCAATTCATACAAACCAACTTGGTTTGAGAATAAGTTGATTTTCTTATTAAGTCTAATTATCTGGGCTAGATATACTGGCAAATCAGTCACAAACTTAAAAAAAACAAAAACTTTGCATAAACTGAGCAACTTTACCAGTTAAATGATTGGAAGCCACATTCGTTCACTTTTAAGATCACCATTTACATTTAGCGGCTAGCCACAGCCACTGGTTCTATTCCTGCTGGAGATTCTAATGTCCGCAGGCTGGGAAACAAGAAATGGTTTTCTTCTACGTATTGAGCGCCAAACAGACCCTTCTCTGCCCAGAAATAACGGTCTGTTGTGTGTTCATTTCGCTTGACAAGTAGCAATGCTGGTGGCGCAATTCCTTCAGCTTGAATGAATTTTCTCGCTGCTGTCACAGGTTTTTCTTCGCCACTTTCGATGCTATATTGAGGCACATGTTCTAAAATTCGTCGTCCTTCTTGGCGACGGCGACTTTTCCGCTTACGTCTTCTTGCCAACTTATTTTCCTCCTCTTTCAAGCTATAGATTGTAGTTATAGCTACAAAATCCGTCGCAATTATATAAGTTCTAGTTCAAAATATCAATAGTTCTTAAACTTTTGATACAGAAAAATAATATTTGGAATTGGTAAAGCATATAATCCCCCCGGTGCAAACCATTACTGCAAAGATTTAGTTAAGCTTTATTCAAAGAGTGAGAAAAAATAAAGCTACTTTCTTCTATCTTCCCTCAAATTCTGTGATCCTGAGCAAAAGCTAAAAAATGTTAATGTCTGCCAGTTCAGATTTTGTTGCTCTATGCCGAGAGCAAATAGCACTGCTCACCCAAGGGCTGGGAGCATCTTTAAGTGTTGTTTACTTAACACAAGAGTTGGTAGATGCTCCTGCTGGTGAGGCAAAGCTAATTCCTGTGGTGGTTTACCCGGAGACAACAGTACTGCGATCAGGGAAAGAAATGGCTGGGGCCACAGTTGAGGATATTTTGGTATTACCTCAGCCATCGGGTAAGTTATTGACAAGCGGGACGGGATCACCGATTTCATCACAGGAGACAACGGAACCTGATGCTGAACCACCAGATTTTCAAGAGGAATCTCGGCTCGGTGTCCATCAAATTGTGCTGCCTCTGATTCATGAAGGTGTGATGATGGGGCTATTGGTGACAGGTAGAGAAGACAGGGAATGGAATGAACAAGAACAAAGCGAAATTCAAAAAATAGTTCAGACTTTAGCGATTGCCTGTGTTCTAGATCAACGTCGAGCCTGGCTACAGCATCAGCTACATCAGCAACAAATTCTCCAAGAACAGCAGCGAGATTTGCTCGATAACCTCCTGCATCAGTTTCGTAACCCCCTGACAGCTTTACGCACTTTTGGCAAGCTACTATTAAAACGACTGCGACAAGGTGATCCCAATCGAGAGGTAGGAGCCAATATTGTCCGGGAAAGCGATCGCCTCGAAGAGTTGCTCAAACAGTTCGCCCAAGTCATTGACTGGACAGAGGCAGATTTAACACCTTTGTCATTGCCGGAAAACGAAGTATTTGTAGAAGCAACTGTAGAAAAAGCACCCAAACCAGCCTTATTGTTGCCGGGAACGGGCGATAAAGAAACGGATTGCTTTGTCGTTGATTTATTAACACCATTATTAGTGTCAGCTCAAGCCATAGCACAGGAGCGCCATCTCAAACTCGAAACAGAAATCCCTCGGAATTTGCCTCTTGTACAAGCCAATATCAAAGCTTTGCAAGAAGTATTCAGCAATATTATTGATAATGCCTTAAAGTACACTCCTCCAGGCGGCAAAATTTTTATTCAGGTAGGGCAACAAAAAGCTCATTTTCAAGGAATTGCCATTAGTAATACTGGATCGGGA
>PWQB01000209.1 GCA_003556955.1 Nostocaceae cyanobacterium CSSed10_463m | reverse complement strand
CCTCATATCCCTCATCCACCCCATCCCCTTCATATCCTCCCCAACCCACAAGCTGGTGGACACCCGCAAAAGCCCTGGTCGCAGGATTAGTACTGGTTAGTACCGTGGGAGGTATTTGGTTGGGAGTTAGTAGAAGCGATCGCGATCCTGGAGAAGTTCAACCCACACCCACCCCCACAGTTGATCAACCTACTGATTCCTCAAATAAATTTTCCGCAGCAGAACAACAGCGTAAGCAAAGGCTAGAAAACCGCCGTCAACAGTTGGGTATTGATTCCAGCTTTTACATCAACTTGGTAAATCAAAAATTTTGGGAAAATAACCCCAGTTTACGGGGACGCACTCTCAGCGATGAACCCCAAGATGAAAGTTTGCGCGCCGAATGGGATCAAACAGCCGCCCAATTACTAGAAAAACTGGCTCCCTTGAGTAGTAGGGCGCGTCAACAATTGGGAACTTTCACAGCAGCAGAACGGGAGCGTTGGCGAGTTGAAGTTAACAAACTCAATGTTAGTAGTACTGCTTTATATGATTTAGGTGACGCTGCTTTCTTCAATAAATTTCCCGAACAACGGGGAAAAGATTTTATTAATCAACCCGTTGGACAAGTTTGGCATGGATTTGTTAGCGATAAACTCAATGCTCTGATATCTCGCACAGCTTTGGAAAGAATTACATTTGATTCAGGTGCTACCAGCATAACTATGAGGGGTAATCTACAACCTGCTGTTCACCCGGCTGGTGGTAAAGTTTTTATTGCTAACCTGGCTCAAAACCAATTAATGTCAGTGAAACTAGAAGCAAATCCTCAAATTTTGCTCTCAGTATATTCACCTTCTGGCAAAGTCAAATTTTTAGAAGATTCTACGGAACGTAATTTATCAGCTACATTGCCAGAATCGGGATTTTATGAGTTTGTGATTGCTTCCACAGCTTCAGAACCACTCAGTTATCAACTTACCATTACGGCGGAAACTCCTACACCAGAACCTACGCCAGAACCCACACCCACACCTACCCCGGAACCCACACCAGAACCTACGCCAGAACCCACACCTACACCCACACCCATACCCACACCCACACCTCCTGAAACTGAGTCCAACTGAAGTTAATTGCAGAGACGCATAGAAGAGGAGTTAAGGAGATATTAAGATGCAAATTCACCTTTACGCTGAACAAGGAAACATCGCTAAAGTCCAACAGGAAATTGCCGATGGTGTTGATATTAATTCTCCAGATGAGGATGAATCCCGAACACCATTAATGTTTGCCGTCTCTAGCCCTCATGCGACCATTGATATGGTGCGTCTACTGCTAGAAAATGGGGCTGATATTAATGCTGTGGAACCCTATCAAAATACAGTCTTAGGATTAGCTGTACAATCAGGTAATCTGCAAAAAATCCAATTTTTATTGGATGCTGGTGCTGATATTAATTACCAAAAATCTTACGGTTATGATGTCTTAATCGACGCAATGTATGGGCGAGATATTACCAAAGATGAAAACCTACTGGCAATTATTGATTTATTAATTAAAAGAGGTGCGAAAGTAAACGGTGTCAGCTATTGTGGTGAATCTGCACTCAGAAGGGCTTCACATACAGGCAGATTTGATGCAGTCAAAATATTATTAGCCGCAGGTGCAGATCCACAACAATTAGTATGGACAGAATTAATGCACGCCATAGTTTTTGGCAGTTTAGCAGATGTCGAAAAATTAATAACACAAGGTGCTGACCTATTTGCAATTGATTATCACGGCAGGAATCCTTGGTTATTAAGTCTTCAGGTAGGAGATTTAGCTAAAACAGAATTAATATTAGCAGGAGCTAATTGTCACGAATTTGAATATGATGGCAAGACTGCATTAATCTATGCCATAGAAAACAATCGAGTTCAAATTCTCCAATGGTTAATTGAGAAAGGATGTAATGTTGAAGCTACTGATGAATTTGGTAAAACTTCGTTAATGGTAGCAATAGAATATGATAATCCTGAGTGTGTAAAAATTCTCCTAGAAGCAGGTGCTAAAACAGATATAGAAAATGATTATCATGAGAAAGTTATTCAACAAACAAACAATGTCGAAATTGTCAGAATGTTGCTGGCTGTAGGTGAAGATATTAATGATGTTAACGATGATATGCTGCGATTACTCATGGGTGTGAGTAAAAATGACATTCTGCATATATCAAAATCACAGTATTTAGCCGGAAAACATCGGCGATTTGGGACAAAGAATCCAGAACTGATGGAAGTGGATTTCTGGAAAGCAATGGTGAGTACTGGCTTTTCGGGTTATCAAGCTCAACGCACTTTCAATGATACAAATTATCATCAATCTCAACCAGTATGGTGCTTTGATAGATTTGGGAAAACAGTCACACAGTTACCCGATGGCAAAATAGTAGTAATTGCTGGGGAACATGAAGATTTTTATGACCCAGATTTTTGTATTTATAATGATGTAATTGTTGCTCAAGGTGATGGGGACTTGCAAATTTATGGTTATTCAGAAGATGTTTTCCCGCCCACTGATTTTCATTCAGCAACATTGGTAGGAGAATACATATATATTATTGGCAGTTTAGGTTATCTAGACCAGAGAATTTGCCACCATACCCCAGTTTATAGACTCCATTGTGAGACTTTCACAATCGAAAAAGTTGAGACTTCTGGGGAAAATCCAGGATGGATTCATAGACACACAGCCTGCTATGAAGAACCCAATAAAATCTCTATTAGTGGTGGTGAGATTTTCTCAATAGTGAATCAAGAGCAAGAGTTGTTAGCTAATGCTAATAGCTACACTTTGGATTTGAAAAATTTTCGTTGGACTCGCGTGATTCCATCAGATGGAGCGTAGTGTAAATAGCGACAATGGCTTCTAGAATTTGATCGGCGATCGCATAAGACTTCACGCTATACTTTACCCGATAGCTAGACATTCTTTAATCATTGACAGCAAAGGGTGACATCTGATGACTCGGACTATTTCTCAATTTATCGAAAAGAATTTTTTACATTTTAACGCCGCCGCCCTCGTGGATGCAGCTAAAGCATACAAAGCCCATCTTGAGGATAACGGTAAGATGATGATTACTCTGGCTGGAGCCATGAGTACAGCAGAATTAGGGATATCTTTAGCCGAAATGATTCGCCAGGATAAGGTGCAGATTATTTCCTGTACCGGTGCGAATCTGGAAGAGGATATTATGAACTTAGTTGCCCATAATCATTATAAGCGTGTCCCTAACTATCGAGACTTAGGCCCCGAAGATGAATGGCAACTTCTGGAGCAGGGTTTTAATCGAGTAACTGATACTTGCATTCCCGAAGAAGAGGCTTTTCGCAGAATCCAAAAGCATATTTTCCAACGCTGGAAAGAAGCAAATGACAAGGGAGAAAGATATTTTCCCCATGAATTTATGTATGAGATGCTGCTGGCTGGGGATTTGGAACCATATTATCAAATAGACCCGAAAAATAGCTGGATGCTGGCGGCGGCTCAGAAAGGATTACCAATTGTTTGTCCTGGTTGGGAAGATTCCACAATGGGTAACATTTTTGCTTCCTACTGCATCAAAAAAGAACTTCAACCCAGCACCATGAAATCGGGAATTGAATATATGATGTGGTTG
>PWQB01000015.1 GCA_003556955.1 Nostocaceae cyanobacterium CSSed10_463m | reverse complement strand
TCGCTGACTGCATTATCGGTTGAGGAGGAGAGGGTGGCAAACAGCACTAAAAAATACGATTCTCTAGCCGCAGGAGCTTTAAATGGTACAACATCAATTTTCACCAGCCTGACTTGCTGCTGATCTCGAATTTCTATGCCTGACTTACTCACCGGCAGTTCTCGATGTTTGGCTTGATGAATAACGGTGCGTAACTCTAACCGTAATTCTTCTCTTGCCATTTTAAGTAAGTTAAAGTTGGGTCTGCCTGGTGGCGGTTGCAAATAAGGACTGGTGTATCCTCGGAATTGCAAAATTTCCCAATCTTCATTAATAATTACACCCACCGGAGCGTATTCATTTAAAACAATCCGGTCAGCTGCTTTGTACAGTTCTACATCATTCCAAGTATCTGCGCTCACTGGTGGCTGAGTATTGACAGTTTCTAAAGGATAGTTGTTGGTAATTAGATCAATGCCCAAGGGATGGGGCGTGATTTTCCGAGAGTATATTTTATCCTTTCTATCCACTAAAGCAAACAGGTCTGTGAACTCACCGACTGTTTCCGATGTGCCTAACATCAAAAAACCATTGGATTTAATCCCGTAGTGGAAAATGGGCAGTAACTTTTTCTGGACGGCGCTGCCCAAATAAATTAGCACATTGCGACAGGTAATTAAATCCAACCGCGAAAATGGCGGGTCGCCAATCAGGTTTTGTCTAGCAAAAACGCACAGTTCCCGCACTGGCTTACTAATTTGATAACCGCCCTCTACAGGGACAAAGAAGCGTTGCAGGCGTTCTGGTGAAACATTTGCTAGTTGATGTGTTTTATAAATACCGTTGCGAGCTTTTTCAATTGCTAATTCGTTAACATCTGTGGCAAAAACTTGGATGGGAATATTAATTACTTGATTACTTAAGAACTCTAGCAAGCAGATAGCAATAGAGTAAGCTTCTTCACCTGTAGAGCAACCAGCTACCCAAACGCGGATGGGTAAGTCTGGGGTTCTATTTTTGGTAATAATGGGAAAAACTTGTGTGTTTAAGGCTTCAAAGGCTTCGGTATCCCGGAAAAAACAGGTGACAGTAATCAGGACATCTTGATATAAAGCTTTAACTTCTGCGGGGTTCTGTTGCAGGTAGGAAACGTAATCTTCTAGTCTGTCTAGTTTATATAACAGCATCCGCCGCGCGATGCGCCGCTTTAGGGTGTTTTTTTTGTAATGGCTAAAGTCAACTTTTGTAGCATTTAGCAACAGTTTGAAGATGGTTGACAGCGCATTAGTGCTTTCAGGGATTGTATCTATGGCTTTGACGGAGGTGGGATGACTAACGTAGGGATGATGACTAATATTGGCTAATTCTTCGGCAATTTGTTGTGGTGTTAATATAAAATCTACATATCCCGAAGCCACGGCGGTATTGGGCATACTATTCACTTTTGCCGAATCTTGACACTGAGCAAAAGTAATTCCACCGGCTGCTTTGATGGTTTCTAACCCTTGTGTGCCGTCGGAGTCGCCCCCGGAAAGTACAACCCCAATGGCTTTGTTTCCCCGTTCTTCGGCTAAGGAAATAAAAAAAGTATCTACGGACATGGAAAATCCATGAGTCTTGGGTCTTGGCCTGAGTTGCAGCACTCCTTGGCTAATGGTCATCATGGTATTGGGGGGAATCACATAAACATGATTTGGTTCCACAACCATGCCATGCTCTACTTGTAACACAGCCATTTGGGTGCTGCGAGAGAGGATTTCTGTTAATAAACTTTTTTGATGGGGGCTGAGATGCTGAATTAAGACAAAGGCCATACCTGTATCAGTAGGTAAATGGCTGAGTAATTCTCTAAATGCCTCTAAGCCTCCGGCTGAAGCACCTATTCCCACGATGGGAAATAATTCGTTGTGGCTAACCTGTTCCCCATCAGAAGAGTTAGATGCAGATTTATTGGTAGAACGGCGAGAACTCATGATTTACAGCCGAGCAGGTTTCGGTAAATTGTTTGTTTAGTGATCCTGGTTCTACTCTAGCTAAAACTCTGTTAGGGATTGTAGATAGGAAGTACCATTGACAAATTAGATGGTAAATGTATGAGGATGGATCACGCAGAGGCGCAGAGGCACAGAGTGGCTATGGGTGGAAATGAATATCTATTGAATATTAATATAATTAATACGGCAAAACCCGCACTCATTCAGAGATATAGTTTATGCAGCTACTTCAAACAACCGACAAAGATTTTTCTGTGAAATTTAAAGCCTTGGTGAGCGATCGCCGGGAAGCAACTGTTGATGTTAGTGGTACAGTAAAAAATATCCTAGCTGATGTGAAAGTGCGCGGTGATGCCGCAGTTCAGGAATATACTACTAAATTTGATCATTACAGTCCCCCATCTTTGCATCTGAGCGCTGATTTTATTGCCGAACAAGCAGCACAATGTCCGCCAGATGTCAAGACTGCACTGGAATTAGCTGCGGAAAGAATTGGGTTTTTTCATCAAAAGCAATTACCCCAAGATATTGGCTACACAGATACAGCCGGGGTGAAACTAGGATTAAATTGGGTTTCTCTCTCCCAGGTGGGGATTTATGTCCCTGGAGGACGTGCCAGTTATCCGAGTTCTGTGTTAATGAACGCTTTACCTGCTAAAATTGCCGGTGTGGAAAGAATCGTTATGGCAGTACCTATGCCTGGCGGTGAGATTAACCCTGCGGTACTGGCTGCGGCTCAAATTGCTGGGGTGAAGGAAATTTATAGTATTGGAGGGGCGCAGGCGATCGCCGCTTTAGCTTATGGTACAGAAAGCCTCAACCCTGTAGATAAAATTGTCGGCCCTGGTAACGCCTATGTCGCCGAAGCCAAACGTCAAGTATTTGGGACTGTGGGTATTGACAGTATAGCCGGGCCTTCAGAAATTTTGGTAGTCGCAGATAGCCAAAATAACCCAGAATGGATAGCCTGGGATTTACTTTCCCAAGCAGAACATGATCCTACTGCTCAATCTATTTTAATCACCGATTCAGAAGCTTTTGCCCAGAAAGTCATCGCCGCCATTGAGCAAATTCTCCCCCAGCTGCGAACCCAGGAAGTAGCTAGAACCAGTTGGGAAAAATATGGTGCGGTGATTTTAGTAGAAAATTTAGCTGACAGTATACCCCTACTCAATCAGTTAGCACCAGAACACGTAGAACTGTGCGTAGATCATCCCCAGGAGCTTGCTAGTAAAATTAAATGTGCTGGAAGTTTGTTTCTCGGACGTTATACCCCAGAAGCCATTGGCGATTATTTAGGGGGACCAAATCATGTTTTACCTACCGGACGTTCTGCACGTTTTGCTTCTGGCTTGAGTGTTTACGACTTTCTCAAGCGCATTACCTATTTAGAATGTAATCAACAAGCACTGCAAACAATAGGTAAAGCCGCCGTCACCTTAGCTGCTGCGGAAGGTTTACCAGCTCATGGCGGTAGTGTTTCTATCCGCCTTTGACCGAAAAATTTTAGATTTTGGATTGGGAATTTTCGGTACAACCCCCGGCTGTTTCATTCTCTCAAAGGCTTACAGCACATTTCATTTGGGTGAGGTACACAAGAGCGGGCATCTTTGCCCTCCCCCACAAGAGTTTCATCATTGCTTTTGTACCTCATATACCTGCAACCTGCTGTAT
>PWQB01000679.1 GCA_003556955.1 Nostocaceae cyanobacterium CSSed10_463m | reverse complement strand
GCGTATAGAACCGTTTGCGGTAGATTTCGGAACTAGCCAACTCTCTAACAAACTCCCGCACAGAGATTTCTCCGTTCCGCAGTTTGCTGTCTAAGTTAGAACGGCGGAAGTCTTGGGGAACTTGACCGCTAAAGATATCTAACACTTGACAGTAAGCAGCATTAATTACCAGTTGCTTCTCTGCTTGATTTGCACCTACCGTAAAGCGGTGAATTCGTGCAGGTTTGCGGCGACTTGTACCTACACCCACTTCTACAGACTGACCACGACCATCATTGAAAGAACGACCCAACTCAATAAACAACGGCTTGGTTTTATCCATTTGCCGGGCTTGAGCTGCTAAATCAGCGATCGCCTTCGCTAAAATAGGCATATTCGCTGAGTTCATGCGGGGCTTCACAGTCTCAAAGCTAGGCACAACCAAATCTTTATTTTGCTTCGTCAGTTGGTTGTAAAGCTTTTGAGTATTGGGGAAATTAGCCGCCGGGAGAGTGGGGAATCGACGATAAGGAACCGTATCTTCACCGAAAGCTTGGCTATATTCTACACTTTCCACCATCGCATTAATAAAAGCGCGAATCCCTTGAGTAGCCAAAATCTGGTTATATTTACGGATTTCAGCTTGGTCTATCGGCGCACGTCCCAAGAAATGCTTAGTTCCCATCTCAATCACCTTGGTGTTGGGATAGGGTGTATAGAACTCCTTCAGGTACAGGTTCGAGTAACCCAAACCAGCAATAAATTCTTTAACACTGATTTCGCCGTTACCCAGCTTACTTTCTAAAGCTGAAAACTCATTCTTGATGATGTAAGGTGCAACATCACGCTCAAAAATCTGACGATAAGCAGCACTAATCAAAGTATTGACAGCTACCTTCTCGCTGGTATTAGCTACCAACTTAAAGACCTTAGTTTGTTCCCGCTTCTTGGTAACACCTTGATTAATCCGGAATTGGATATCTGGTTCGGTGCGGTTTTCTGTTACCGTACCCAGTTCCACAAAGCGAGGTGTTTCAACTTTTTCAACCTTCCCAGTTCCGACATCTTCACGAATACTACCAACGCGCAATTGCCGTAAAGACACACCAGCCGGAGTCAAATACCGTTCGTAAGGTACTGTATCCTCACCAAATGCCTCGCTGTACTCTGGGGTATCCAGAATGGCATCTACAACTGCATAGAAACCCTTCTTAGCAGCGATATCAAAGTACTTGTTGTTTTCTTGACGACCGTAGGTAGGACGACCCAACAAGCGGCGGTGCATATACTCGATGGACTTACAAACATACAGGGATGTCCAGTACAGCTTGCGGAATAAATCCGACTTCGCCAACATCCGCACAAACTCGCGGATAGTAATTTCGCCGTTTTCCAGCTTAATTTCTGCTACCTTCAGGCGTTGACCTTCGTAAACATCACGCCCAAACACTTGCAGGTAAGCAGCTTTAATTACAGCTTGGGTAGAGCTTTCGGAGAATTTGACGCTGACACCTTGACCGCCCTTTCTGCTGAGAGTGGAAGGAATTTGATCCAGCTTAAACACCTTTCGTCCGAGAGTACCAGGAGCCTCAGCCCGCGCCTTGGGATTACTCAGTTGGTTATTAATCCCAGGCCCTTGGTGAATCAAGATCCGGCGGGTATCCTTACCAAAAGGAGCCGGACTGCTGCTGGGGTTGCGGGTTTCTTTCGGGAAAATTGCCCCAAATTGAATTTCTAAGGGGTCATTACCAGAACCGTAAGGATGTTGGTCTGGTAGTGGGCGATCGTAAGCCGCAAAAGTCGTAATAAACTGAGGTACTTTGCGGAAAGGCGCACTGTATTTAAATAAGTCTTGCTGTGGTCCCCAGTTACGACATTCTTGGGCTTCTTGACCCAAACCACGCAGGTAAGGTACTGTTTCTTCCCCAAAGTAATCGCCGTATTCTTCAGAATCAACCAAAGCATCAACCAAAGCTGGTAGACCGCCGTTAGAAATAATCGCAAAGTATTTTTGCACTTCTTCCCGGCTACTTGGTCCCCGTCCTAAAATGTGACGGAAAGCGAGTTCAATAACTCGGCTGTTAATAAATGGCTGATAAAACTGTTTTTGGTAAAGGGGAGATTTAGCGAGACGGCGGACAAACTCCTTCATGGAGATATCGCCATTTTTGACCTTAGATTCCAAGTCAGAAATCGACAAGCTATAAGCACGGGTAATGTCACGCTCAAAAATTTGCCGATAGGCTGCTTTCACAACCTCAATTTTTTCACTGGCTGACAAACCGGGCTTCATCGCAAACTTAGGACGACGTTCTGCGGCTACAGAGTAAATTTGTGGCAGTTGTAGCCCTTGTTGGTCGCCAGAGGGACGTTGACGAACTTTATTGGAAGGTGTGGGTGCTTTGAACTCATTCAGCAAAACATCCATGTACTGAGACACAATTTCTGTAGCCACAGTATCTTTGCGGAAGTAGGAAAGTGATGCTGCTTTAATTTCCTGCAAAGCTACCAATGTTGCTTCAGTAGAACAAGCATTTTCAATGATTTCCCGCAAACCCCGTGTATTCACACTGATAATATTGGGGTCTCCTGCCACAATCGCATAAGTCGCATAACGCAAGAACCAGGATAAATCCCGTAAGCTCTTGGCCATGTTGCTAGGGCCATAACGGGCAACATTGATGGGTCTAAAACCTGGAGGTGTGGGACCACCTGGAGACGAGTTAAAGATTGACCGCAAATTTTCTAGGAAACCACCACGACTTTCAACGTAGGTGACAGTTCCGAGTTTCATGCCTTCTGTAACACTGCCCTCAGCCGTAGCACCAGCCCCAGCCATTGCTAGTTCTCGTTCTTTAGGCTTTTCTAAGAAAGCCATAGGAGAACCACCGACAAAAATCCGGTTAGCAGCGCGAGAAACGATGATCTCGGAATTATCCGTCAGCATCTGAGCAATTTCCAGACGCTTTGCGCCAGAGGCAAAATAGCTTGCTAGTTCGCTGAGTTCACCGTTTCCCAAAAAGCGGTCTTGCTGCTCGGCTTGAGAAATCGTCGCCACCGGCAGAGTTTGATATAGTTGCGGACGTGCAACGGAGCTTCCACCACTTGCCTTAATGCTCATTAGATTTGTAAAACTCCTTTAATTTATTTATCTGTTAAATCTGGGTTGTTTTGAGGCTTGACACATCGGTGTGAGCATGGACTAAGAGTGCTACCTGCAAAACTGCCAGTAAGTTAACCCAGTTAGCTTTAGATTAAAACGTTTTGCGTTGAAGCTGCTGATTTATTAAGAAGTATGTACAATTCGTCATCCAAATGGGTTAGACAGAATAAGTACATATTCTCTCTGGGCGAAATTTCACCTTTTTTTTGTAACAGGATGATACAAACTTATCTGCACATTTTGTGTCAAAAGTAGTATTTTTTAATCTTTTTTAATATTTTGCTAACTAACTTAATTTGCTCACTTAATCATTAGTGGACTGACAAGCCTCCAACAGTGCATTAGACCGAAAAATTTTAGATTTGGGATTGGGAATTTTTCGTTACAAGCCCCGCCCCTTCAGGGCGGAATTAATCCAAAATACTCGCCCCGTCAGGTACGCTTCGCTAAGAGGTTGTTTGATAAGTTTTGAGCGGTAATTTTGATCACATTTTTACCCCCCTTAATC
>PWQB01000233.1 GCA_003556955.1 Nostocaceae cyanobacterium CSSed10_463m | reverse complement strand
GATATAAACCTTGTCTACTTTGAGAACTGTAGTTTTTAGTCAAGATGGTGAGATTGCTTCCTTACGTCGCAATGACAACAACTCCACTTTTCATGATGGACAAGGTTTAACTACCGAAAATGAGAACGATTTCGTCCCTGTGCTTTGGCTTTATAAAGGGCTTGATCTGCGGACTCAATCAGATCCAAAGGAACCATATCAGGCGTAGGCATTAACGTCGCAATTCCAATACTCAAAGTGATGTGCTGCTTTACTGCCGATGTTGCATGAGGAATATTTAGTTGCTCGATAGCGGCATGAATTTCTTGGGCAACTGCAACAGCACCATCCCTGTTAGTATTGGTGAGAATAACCACAAATTCTTCGCCTCCATAACGCGCCGCTAAATCTGTAGAACGTTTGATAGTTTGTTTCAAGGCCTGGGCAACCAAGAGCAAACAATCATCTCCGGCAGTATGACCATAGGTATCATTGTATTGTTTGAAATAATCAATATCACACAAAAGTAGTGAGACAAAACCGTTTGTTCTTAAAAGATTTTGCCATACATCATTAAGCTTTCTATCAAAACTGCGGCGATTGGCAATTTGAGTTAATTGATCCACCAGCGCCATATTTTCCAGTTGCTGGTTAGCTTGCTGCAATTTTTGATACAGTTCTGATTGCTGAATTGCGATCGCCACCTGGGTAGCGAGTTTTTGTAGTAGTTCGCTCTCCCAAGATTGCCATTCACGAGGGGCGCTACAATGATGAGCAACTAAAAAACCCCAGAGGCGATCGCCTTGGAAAATTGGTACAACTAGCTTGGCTCTTACCTGGTATTTTTGCAATAACTCTAAATGACAATCAGTCATTCCGGCGGTGTAAATATCTGGAGTGACTTTAATCGTACCCTCTTGATATGACTTTCCCTGATGTTCCACAAAGTAACTGTCTATAATTTCCATATTTAAAATTGCTTTCCAGCCTTCGCCTACAGACTCCGTGACAATTACACCACTCCAATCTGAGCTAAAACGGTAGATAATGACGCGATCAGTTTGCAGAACTTGTCTGACTTCGGCCACAGTGGTGTCTAATATTTGCTCTAAATCCAAAGATTGACGGATGTGGTGAGCGATCGCCGCCACCATTCTCTCCTGTTCCATCTGCTGTTGCAGTGCCAGTTCTGCCTGTTTACGGGCTGTGATGTCTGCAAATGATGTTACCACTGCATAAGGTGTTAATTCATCTACGTGGAACAATGGTTGAGAATTAATCGAAATCCAACTAAGGCTGCTATCAGGTTTGTGAACTCCCATAATCACATTAAATTGGGGTTTTCCTGTGCGTAGTGTGACAATGGCGGGATGGGTTTCACCAGGAAAAGAACTACCATCTTCGTGAATCGCTCTCCATCGCGGATCAATAGAAGTTCGCCCCATCATTTGGTCGGCGGTTAACCCTAAAATTCTTTCGGCGCTGTCGTTACAGGCCGTAATGCATCCATTGGCTTGCTGTAACACAATACCTTCTGCCATTGCTGAAATTACAGAACGATAGCGTTCCTCACTCTCTCGCCGTGCAGATTCAATTTCTTTACGAGCAGTAATATCTTCAAAAATGTATAGTCTGCCAAAATATTGATCTTGACTATCCCGAATTTGGCTAGAAAAGCGGCGAATTGTGCGCCCATCGACAAATTCAATTTCATCCTCTATCGTACAACGATTTTCTTCAGACTGTAATGGTTTGCAGGTCTGGGCAAATGTCGGCACATCAGCAATTAAGGTTATACAATCAGGAATAATGTCATTGTTTTTCATCCCTCCCAGTTGCATTTTGGCTTCTAGATGTTCAAGACCCCAAATTTCACAGAAGCGGTGATTGAAATAAATAATTTCGTCTGTGCGATTGTCTACTACAAAAAATGCTAGTGAAGAACTATCTGTCATCGAACGTAGCAAAGCTTCTTGCCAGCGTAGCTGTTTTTCAACCTGCTGGCGTTCCTCTAAAAAAGTTTGCTGCTGCGTAATATCTCTTTCATTGACAAGGATGATCTCATCACCTGTGCTGGGATCAAGGGTACATTGTATATCCATCTGATGCCATCGTATCCCCTGATTTGTCCTCACTTGAGTTTCGACACTAAAACTTTTACCTAAATGAATTGTATCTATTGCTTTTTGTCCAATCTGAGAGTCTACAAAATGACGCAAAAAAACATTTTCAGGTGCAGAAGTTGGATGTAAAGTATCACCATAACAACTCAGAGCGGCGGGATTTTGCAATAAGGTTACACCATCAAGAGTATAAACTGACACCATTAAGTTGGTGTGACGAAACGCTTGAATTGCTAGCAGCGTTTCTCGCTCAACCTGATTGCTAAAATCTGTTTTTTCTGTGGTCATTATTGCCATATTCCCTTCTGCCATCTGCGTTTTAGAACAGCTACAAATCAATTTTTTTCTGGTTTGAACTGCGGCGTTGGAGAAGTTTTGATTCAATGGCGATAATAGTTGATGCTGTTGTACTTGCTTAATTGCTATACCTAGTTCTGTCGCTACTAGTCGGAGAAAATCAATTTCTAAGGAATCCCAAGAGCGTGGACTACTACACTGTTGAGTGATGAGTAAGCCCCACACTTGAGAAGATGCATTAGAGCTTTGATGAATATTCTGTTTATTGACTAAAATGGGTACTACTAAATTAGCTTGCACCTGCAACTTGGTTAATAACTTTTTGTAGCAAGGGTCAAGGAACTTAGAATTAATATTTTCTATGACGTGAATTTTTTCTTGACGATATGGCTCTATCCATTTAGCATTAAAGCAAGGATCATAAATGAATTGCCCTAATACAGATTTATATTCGGGACTTACCGACTCTTCGGCTATGACTCCATCTCCATCTGGTAGAAAACGATAAATGATCACGCGATCGCTTGCTAAAAATTGTCTGATTTGCTTAACAATACTGTTAAGAATATTATTCAATTCCAGCGAATGGTGAATGTCCATACCTAGCATCCTAATTTTCTCTAGGATTTGTTGGTAATCAATTTCATTTCCAGATATATAATTGATGATCATAGCAATACACAAGTAATCAATTTATATCAACAAAATTGTAAATTTTATTTAAATAATGTTGATTTAATATGAAGCTTACGCAAAAATCCCAGCATCTATTCAGCATAAACTGATTATTGATACTTAGCAATAATGTGAATTTATAAGTACACAAGGGCGGGCAAGATGCCCACCCCACAAGAGTTTCGGCGTTGCTGAACTAAAGTATGAAGCATACGTACTTCCATTACTGAGAGAAACTTAGCAAAGTAATACTCTACTCGTGCTAGGTTCATTTCATCTAAAACTAAATGATAAGGCATGGGAGTATGCTTATCAGCTTTTGCTTTTTGATATTCTTCAGCCGCTTTTTCTAAAAAGTCACTGAATGCTGTGTGATGATACTTTTTATCTATGGGATTTAAATATCCCAGCAAGTCTTCATTAGTAGTCCAATTCGGAGCAACAGGAACTAAAAGGTATTTACCACCAATAGCTTCAGCGTATTCTTTTGTTAGCCAAGTTTTTCCTGTTCCGCTAATTCCAGAAAGAATTACAAATTTTCTGGTTTTAAGTGCCAAGTGATAACGTCGCAAGACACT
>PWQB01000005.1 GCA_003556955.1 Nostocaceae cyanobacterium CSSed10_463m | reverse complement strand
CAAGCGGTTTGAAACAACATTAACTGCAAATAAGCCATAAGCCCTATGGGAATTGAGATACAGCCATTTTCGCTTTTTCGCGTGTCCAATTTATAAGAACTTTTACACCGGACATATATGTTCATTTATTTAGATATAAATTGGACAATAATAAAACAAAAAAATTTTACATAGGATATTTCTCGTTTTATTTAATTTCTCTCTGACGCATACAAAGGAATTCCCATTTTTAACATCTGGTCTCTCAAATCTTGGGTTCGACCTGGAGGTAACTGAGCGTGTATAAAAGAATTTACTTCACTTACCCGTATATTTAATAACTCAGCTAGAACTTTAGCATTGTAACCATGTCGCATTAGGCGGGGTTCTAAATCGTTAAGTCCTACGTTTAAGACAGTTTCAGCCATATCACGGGTGATAGGCTTAGTTGCTGCCTGATAAGCGTCTTCAAAAGCCCTCTGCAAATAATGTTCGATTTGCAATGGAGTCGTCAATCGTTCTGCTAAAAATTCAATTGCTTCATCGGTAATCAAATCTTCAGGCAGATAATCATCGTGAATGCACTCACTCAATAGCCATTTTATATACTCAACCTGATGTCCTCTAATACCTTCTAAACTAAAAATATTGGTTCTAGCACCAATCTCTTCCAAAGATGGTCGGCGCAGATCGTTTTTCAACTTGGGATGACCCAGCATCACTACAGATAAAGTACAGTTATTCTGACGTACCAATTCAATTAAACGCTTAATTTTGACTAACGTACTGTGATGAATGTCATGAGCTTCATCAACAAAAAGCACTATAGGCTTACGGCATTTCTGAACCAACGCTAACAATTTTCGTTCTCTGAGTTCTGGGTGAGTCGGTGGTTTAGCATCCTTTTCTGTGCTTAAATCTAAAAACAAAGCACTCATCAAAACCCCGACATTAACCTTATCTTTGTCAATTGCAAGGCAACGAGAAATAATTATGTCTTTTTCGGAGGACAATTCCAATTGCAGTCGTTGTAAAGTCGTTGTTTTACCGCAGCCAACAACACCTGTTATCGCAATCAAGCGACCTTGCCTAATTTGGGGTTTCAGTTCTTTGAATAGATTTGTCTGCTCAGGTGTCTCAAAATACCCCACATGGTCTAAGGTACGTTTGAGACCAAAATAATTCATGACATCACTCAACATGGTTAGTACCTGATAAGGGGTGGAAGAAATCTCGAATTTGTTTCATGACCTCCTGCTTATTGAGCGTAGATGACAGCACCGCATCAATATAAGCCATTTGTTCAGGGGGAAGTTTGGCTAATGGGCGTGCTAAATAATCAGCAATCGCCAATTTAGCTGCAATCACTGTGCTAAATGTTACTTCCTGAAATGGGTTAGGTTCTACAAAAGGTTGCACCTTCAATTGGGTGAGATTACTATCAAAATCCGGCTCATTGTCTTGACCAACGACAGAGTTTGGCAAAGATAACTTTTTGGCCAGAGATTCAATTCGCTCTGCCCGTTTCTGTGTTCGTGTTTTCTTAAAACTACGATAGCGATGTAAGGGGATTGGGCCATCCACAGGTAAAAATGGCCCATAGCGACGTTCACCATGTTCTACGTACAGTTCGTTGTCAAACAAGCCCCACCATAGAACTACAGTTTCTCCAGCTAAATCTGGCTCCACCTCATAAGCCACCCCCTCAACCGTAACGCGAGCATCAATGCCGACTTTGCGACGTTCAGGTGAACGTGCAAATGTACAAAAACGCTCCCAGGTACACATCTGTCGAATTCCCGCCTTTGGTAAATGTAAGAGCCAATCGTCCAGCCGGGAATGGGGTTCGCTGCGATGGGGTCGGCTATTGTAATGAAGCAAAAACTTCATCAACCACGCGTTCGCTTCGGCTTCCGTCTCTGGTTCATGCAGGTGGTAGAGAGTTTCGTGCATTTCTTTGACCGTGCGAAAGGGTCTTTCCACTTTCCCCTTAGAACGAGCCGTCACTCGTTGCCCATCCTTGCCAACAGGTAAATGAGTACGTATTTCAATCCCCAAATAACCCATGACTTTTTGAAACACTAAGCTCTTGGCGATGGGGCCATTGTCCATGTACAGCATTTGCGGAATCCCTTGAAAGGGAAAATCACCCCCCGGTTTGGGTGACATGGCAGCAAACATAAACCGCAATGCTGCTTCTACATCCTCGCCGTAAACACCGTGATATTCTTGGTATGCCACACCACTACGGTCATCGACGACACTATAAAGCATCAACAAGGGATGTCCACGTCCTGGTTCTATGAAAGCTGGTGCTTTTACGTGCTTGAGGTCGGATGGACTGAGGTCAAAATGCCAACATTGATTGCTATATTCTGCTTGGAAGCGAACAGCAGGCGGTTGTCGCAACAGGGTATCGCGGTCATAGCCCCATTTTTTCAGGTAACAGTTGACGGTGGTTATTTTCAATAAACCTACGGGAAGTGTGATATGACCATCTGGAGTATTAATTCCCTGCTCTTCTAGCAACCGGATTGCTTGTACGGTGGATAAATGGCGACCTTTGCGATTAGAGGTACGTATTTTCAGGGCAGCAATAATTTCGCAATATCGCTCCAGTGTGGCTTTCTCTATCACACGCGGCACATCGCAATCTACTCGGCGCGCTGAACGGACAAAGTTTTTTTCTCGTAGTCTTCGATACACAGTATCTTCAGAGATGCCATACAGCTGTGCTATTTCTTGGACTAATACCCGACGAGAGGAGCTGCGTTGCGGGAGTTGGTCTAGGCGGCGGCGAAGGTCTACTATGGCATCGATTGGTATTTGTTTCTTTGGCATCTATGATTTCTCCACTAATTTGTTGTGGCGTGGGTGGAGATGTTTACGTGAGAGCCAATCGTAGAGGGTGGAAGGTGAACAATCTACCAATTTGGCAATTGAGCGTTTACTGATACCTTTGGCTAAATAGCTGCGAATTTCTGCTTCCCTGGCATCCAGTTTTAAATGTGTAGATTGCCTTCCTTTGGGTCTACCTAACGTTTTTCCCTCAGCTTTGCGTTTGGCTAGTGCTTCGGTTGTTCTGAGTACAATTAATTCCCGCTCAATTTCTGCTGCCAAGCCCAAAATTGTTGCTGTTATTCGGCTTTGCATTGAGTCATCTAGCACCATACCTTGTTTAGCGATATGGACATTGATTCCCCGGCGCACGCAACACTCTAGCATTTCTAATACTTGTAAGGTGGAGCGTGCCATGCGACTAACTTCTGAGAAAATTACGACATCTTTTGCTTGGGCTGTTTGGGTCAGTAGTAGTCCTACACCTCGCTGTGACCATTTCTCCCGCCCAGAAATGCTGTCTTCTACAAACTCGATAGGACTCAAAGCATGGATGTTGGCATATTCTAAAATGCCATGTCGTTGGTTATGTATGTCTTGTTTATCGCTGGAGACCCTCAGATAAGCATAAATGGCCATGAGCAAGGTGGCTGTCGGTTTAAACAGCTTTATAAATTTAATCGAACGGTATTAGTTCAAATTAAACCACGAAACGTGTACATATATGTCCGGTGTAAAAGTTCTTATAAATTGGACACGCGAAAAAGCGAAAATGGCTGTATCTCAATTCCCATAGGGCTTATGGCTTATTTGCAGTTAATGTTGTTTCAAACCGCTTG
>PWQB01000310.1 GCA_003556955.1 Nostocaceae cyanobacterium CSSed10_463m | reverse complement strand
GGCAAATACAAATACACCAGGGCTGGGTTGAGCGCCAACTACATAATCAACAATTCCACCCAATTCTTTGAGTTGATCAACATCGTACATTTTAGTCATTTGATCAACATGACCACTGTAGTTATAGCCGAGCATTCCACGCTGGGCGACTTTCATTCCTGTAGCGTTAGCAACGATCGCTTGCTCGAAAGAAATTTTGGTTCCATCAGCAAAGCTGGTCACCATGTGGGCTTTTTGACCCCAGCGTTTAGCAAATCCTTCTTGGGTGGTAGGATTGCGGTAGGGGTCTTGAAGTCCTTTAATATTACCGCACAATAACGGAGTCAGACCAATACTTTTGACAAATCGGTAGAGATTCATTTCTACCCCTGGCTGATCACCATCACAGGCGCTGAGAATGACTCCGGCTTTCTTGGCGTACACGTTAAGGATGGGGCCGATAGTCGCATCAAGTTCGGCATTCATCATAATTACGTGTTTGCGATGGGCGATCGCATCCATGACAACATGAGCGCCAAATTCTACTGCACCAGTGACTTCAATGATGGCATCAATGCCTTCAGCTTGGCACAGTAATGAAGCATCTTCAGTAACTGCATATTTATCCTGAGCGATCGCTGCTTCTAATTCAGTTACAGTAGTCACAACTTGAATATTTTCTAGTCCTGCTTCTGTATAAGCTCGTTTCGCTGCATCAACCTGACGGCTAAAAATAGCCACCAATTCCATTCCGAGAACTGAATTAATAATTTGATTAGCAATTCCCCGACCCATAAAACCAGCCCCAATCATCCCCACTTTCACCGGATTACCTGCTGCGGCGCGAGCTTGTAAGGCACGATCAATAATAATCATTAGCTAAATTCCTCTGTTCTTTTAAAGTGCTGAGTGCTGAGTGCTGAGTGCTGAGTATAAACCCGTATTTCTCTAATACCCTGGAGAGACGCGATAAATCGCGTCTAAAAAACTGATAACTGATAACTGATAACTGTTCATTTAGAATCTGCACTACCAACTGGAATCTTGTCCATTAAAGTCCAACTAGAATCTTTTTCAGAAATTTCAGTTACTGCTAAAGGCCATTCAATATTAAAAAATGGGTCATTATGGCGTAGTCCTCTTTCATAACCTGGGGTATAAAACTCACCCACTTGATAGACAACCTCAGCATCATCTGTCAGGGTTTGATAACCGTGAGCAAACATTTCTGGGACATACAAAGCCCGATGATTTTCTGCGGTCAACTCTACACCAATATATGATAAGAAAGTTGGCGATTCAGGACGCATATCAATAATTACATCATAAATAGCACCTTTAGTACAACGCACTAATTTTGTTTCTGCGGCAGGAGAAACTTGATAATGCATTCCCCGGACTGTACCTTTTTTGTGGTTAAAAGATATATTACATTGGGCAACCGTAGGCTTTAAACCATGTTGGATAAATTCTTGAGCGCAGAAGCCACGGGCAAAAAATCCCCGATGATCCGCCTTTTTTTCAACATCAACAATGAATGCGTCTTTGAGTGCAGTTTTAGTAAATATCACAGAATTTCTCAGGATGATTATTTAGATGTTAATTACTATTTACTCTCAATGAACTGGTTAATATAACTCTGGTCTAGCGACAGTTTTATTCCAGTACAGAGTGTAATTTATTAAACTTTTAGGATGGTCAAGGAACGGGGAAAGTTTAATTGCTCACATTTCCCCCCGATTAAACTTTTAACAGAGAATTTTCTCGTCGTGAAAAATTTGCCAGTTGCATAAACTGCTGGATTTGAGATTGGCTCTTTTGCTGCATATCACAGCCTTGTTGCCAGGCTTTAGTCCAATCCACAATCCAAGCTAAAGCTGTGGGTAAATCTAATTGTGGTTCCCAATTAATTTGAGTCCGGGCTTTAGAACAATCCAAGGTTAATAAATTGGCTTCATGGGGTTGAAAGCCACCATCCTGAATCCAATTAACATCATCACCCCAAAACTGCTGAAGTTGATCAACTACCCAAGCTACATTTTTGACTCCTGACTCATTCGGCCCAAAATTCCAGCCTCCACCATAAACTGAACCCTGAGTATAGAGTTTTTCAGCCAGCATTAAATAACCATTCAGGGGTTCTAGAACGTGTTGCCAAGGGCGCACTGCTTGGGGATTTCTAATCACAACTTCTTTTCCTGCAAGCCAAGCGTTGAGAATATCAGGAATCAGTCTGTCTTTAGCCCAGTCTCCACCGCCAATCACATTTCCGGCTCGAACACTAGCGATCGCAACACCATGTTGCGCGTAATCAGCTGAATTAAAAAATGATTGACGATAAGCAGTAGTAACTAGTTCAGCGCATCCTTTACTACTGCTATAAGGATCATATCCTCCCATAGCATCAGTTTCTCGGTAGCCCCAAACCCATTCCCGATTTTCATAACACTTATCAGAGGTAACTGAAACTACTGCTTTAACGCTGGGGACATTCCGTACTGCTTCCAATACGTTGACTGTTCCCATAACATTCACAGCATAAGTGTCTACTGGGTTATAGTAAGATTCCCGCACCAACGCTTGAGCTGCCAGATGCATGACAATATCTGGCTGATAGGTTTGCATCACTTGTTGGAGAAAATCTAAATCTCTGATATCTCCTACCACCGATGTCATGCCATCAGCAACATTAGCTAACTCAAACAAATTCAAAGTTGTGGGAGGGGTTAAAGCATAACCACACACTTCAGCCCCTAACATTTGTAACCACAAAGATAACCAACTACCTTTAAAACCAGTATGTCCCGTAACAAAAACTTTCTTTCCTGCCCAAAAATTTGATTCCACGAAATAAATCCTCCTAGCACAGCACAGCCTAAGTAAACCTTCCAGGGTAGCAATTACAAACTACGAATTACGAATTACGAACTACGAATTACGAACTACGAACTACGAACTACCAAACCTTCCAAGGAGCATCGCCACTTTTCCATAACTCTTCTAGGTGGTTTTTATCGCGTAAAGTATCCATTGGCTGCCAAAAACCATTATGTTTAAAAGCAGATAGCTGATCCATCTGTGCCAGTTTTTCTAATGGTTCTTTTTCCCAAACTGTAGAATCATCAGCAATCAAGTTAATTACTTCCGGTTCCAAAACAAAGTAACCGCCATTAATCCACGCACCATCACCTTCAGGTTTTTCCCGAAAGCTCTGAATTTTGGTTTGCTCGTATCCTAAAGAAATAGCACCAAATCTACCTGCGGGTTGCACAGCGCTGAGTGTGGCTAAAGTGTTTTGTTCTTGATGAAATTTAATTAATTCCGTGATATTAATATTACTCACGCCATCACCGTAAGTAAAGCAAAAAGTGCTGTTACCAATATGTTCGCTGACGCGTTTTAAACGTCCACCTGTCATGCTGTGATCACCTGTATTTACTAAGGTGACACGCCAAGGTTCAGCATAACCAGAATGAATACTCATCTGGTTAAATCGCATATCAAAGGTAACATCTGACATGTGTAAAAAGTAATTAGCAAAATACTCTTTAATGATGTATCCTTTATATCCACAACAAATGATAAAATCATGAATACCGTGAGCAGAGTAAGTCTTCATGATGTGCCAAAGAATTGGTTTACCACCAATTTCAACCATTGGCTTAGGTCTGATACTCGTTTT
>PWQB01000712.1 GCA_003556955.1 Nostocaceae cyanobacterium CSSed10_463m | reverse complement strand
TTCCCTCTCCTTTACAAGGGGAGGGTTAGGGAGGGGTAAAACAATATTTGATACATTAATCATCACTTTTCAAACACCCTCTAAGTGCATACCGCTATAAGTAGGCGAAAAACCCTTCTGGGACTAAGCTTAACTTACCAGATTTAAAGTCAGCAATATCTACCCATAGTGCTTTATGTTGATGTTTTTTTGACTCGGAAAATATTAAGCTTTCTATCTGATAAAATTTAGAATCAACGAAATCACATTCATAAAGTTGAATAATTTCGTGTCCTTGCTTACCGTTACAGATAAATATACTTTCTATACAACCTAAATAGTTAATATTTGTTAAGTCTGCTTGAATCTCTTCTTGAAATTCTCTTTTTAAAGCAGCTTGGCTAGTTTCGCCAAAGTCAACTCCACCACCTAAAGCTCGATAGTAAGTTTGTTTTTTGAGGGAGTCGTAGCCTTCGGAAACAAAAATGCGTTCACCATCCCGGATTAATACTAAAGCTAATACCCGAATTTTTCCTAGTTTGCTCATCTAAAAATCTCTGGGAATCTGAAAAAAAAGGTGTGTTTTAGGTTGAGATAATCCAGTTAATTTTCATCGTACATAGCATGATTGGGGTTGTCACTATCCTCTACAGGCCAATCTTCATTTTCGCCACCGATGTATAATTCTTCAATGGTGACATATTCTTGATTTAACTGTTTGAGAGCATTGATTAAAATATCCAGTGCGATCGCATCAGCAGTTCCCATGTCAAACCAACAACGCGCCCACTGTCCTTCATACTCAAATTCTCCCATGTTGTGCATGAGTGCCAGTAAGCTTTTATCATACCCTTCTGGGTCATAATTCATATAGCTGATTTCCAGTCCTGTTTCTTGAACTTGGAGATTTTCGGCATTAAATGCGCCCAATTTGCCTAAATAAAACCAAGAATTAAAAGCTTCTTCTATGTATTGCTTTTCACGTCCAGAAGGAATTGTCGTGAATTTTAGCCAAATCCACACGTCAAAAGGGTTAATTTCACGGAACTGAATTTGCATGGTGTGGGAATATCTAAATTATGTCTCTGAGATTAAGCATATCAGCAATAAAGCCATAAAGACGCGCAATAAAGCCATAAAGACGCGATGAATCGCGTCTCTACAAGAGATTACACACCTAAAGTGTTCAGTTGGTTGAAGGTGTTGTTGCGTTCACGTTCAATTTGTCTGACTAAATCGGCGGGAAGTTGGGATCTTTTTG
Organism: Nostocaceae cyanobacterium CSSed10_463m; assembly: GCA_003556955.1. The sequence goes on along the minus strand of PWQB01000712.1, from coordinate 2,431 downwards.
TCAAGGCTTTGTCGAAATAAACTACCGCTTCTTGGATTATTGAGCGACTTTTGGCTTTTTGTCCCTGTTCTCTGAGGATTTGAGCTTTCAGATAATATAATTCTGGGTGATCAGATGTGGCTTTTAAAGCACTGTTGACATATTCCAAAGCCTGAGAATATTGTTTTAAATCTCGATAAGCTAGGGCTATACCTCTATCTGCTAAGTATTTTGGCCCAGCATTTGCTTTTAATCTGGCGATCGCATCATCAGGATTAGCAAAGGGTAAATTAACAGCTAACATCAAATCCATGTAGCCTTTGAGCAAATTCAATTCTGGATCTTGAGGTGCGATCGCTTCGGCTCTGTCTAAATGTTGATAAACTTGTCTCAGCCGAGTTAGGGCTTGGGGCGCGCCTCTAAGTGTACCATCACGAGTAATAATTGTTGCGCCTTCAAAAAAATGTCCGACAGCAGTGTATATATTGCCACGTAATTCGTCTGTAGTAATTAACTTTTGTCCTGCTTCTAAGGTTTTCTTGCTGTAAGTACCCAGTGTAGCCAAGTCTTTATTGGCATAAGCTAAAGATGCTTTCATTGCATAAGCTAAAGGCTCATTTGGTTCACTGGATATAGCTTTTTGCAGGTAAGTTTGAGCGGTTGGATAATCACCCTGTTGAAAAACTGCTTTAAAAGCTGCTTCTGTATGTTCACCAATGTTACGAGGTTGGTTAGTGCGAAATGGATCGCCAGCTAGAGAGGGGCTAACCCATAAATTAAGTGCGATCGCAGCTGCAAAAGTTGTCTGAGCTAACTTGGAGAGTTTCGCTAACCCTATGCTTTGGGCAGTATAAAACCGTTTATTCATTGTCACCTTAAGAAAAATTGTGGTTAAAATCGTTGTATTTGCTACTTAGATTAAAGAAGGTTATACCAATTATTTGTGAGACTGCATATTATTTTGACCCCCCTACACCACAAAAATCCGGTTCCCTCCTCGCTTGCGGGGAGGGTTAGGGAGGGGTTCTTTTTATGCATCTTTATATGAAACTGGTATTAACTATAATTTGTGTCGGTTTCAGCCTAAATATTCTACACAGCTTGACTGCGGTGATTGTGCCATGTTCCCATTTTGGTAGTTTTTCTTAAAAGTTAAGTTTGCCACAATGTAGAAAAGCACAAGGTAAATTTTGGTAATTCGTCTCAGATTTCTGCCAAAAAACTTGTAATTTCGCCAATCTTATTTTCTAGTTACTCTTAAAAATGCTCTATCTCAGAAATATAACTTATCATCCCGCAGCCAGCCCAAGCGCGATTCTGAAATCAATTAATCTGGAATTAGCACCCCAGCAGCTGGGTATGATTATTGGTCCGAGTGGTTCCGGTAAAAGTACCTTATTAGAAATTTTGTCTGGACTAGCTGAACCCACTTCCGGCTCACTGTTCTGGCGGGAACAAGAACTTATCCCAGAACAGCTACAACAATTGGCGGGGTTAGTTTTTCAGTTCCCAGAAAGGCACTTTTGCGGTGGTACTATTTTAGAAGAATTGCGTTTAGGGCATCCTGAGTTAAGTTCAGAGCAAGTCAGGGGAGCATTAAGGGAAGTAGGATTAGAACATTTATCGCTTTCCGCATCACCTCATGCTTTGAGTGGTGGACAGCAGAGGCGTTTGGCTTTGGCTGTACAATTAATTCGTCAGCCGAATTTACTGTTATTAGATGAACCTACAGCCGGGTTAGATTGGTCAATGCGTCGGCAACTGGTAAATTTATTAGCGAAACTCAAAAAAGATTGGACACTGTTAGTAGTGACTCATGATGCTGGAGATATGCTGGCGATCGCTGACAAATGTTGGACACTCAACCACGGTGAACTACAATCAGTAGATCCAGTAACAGTTAACAGTTAACAGTTAACAGTTGACTAATAACCAATGACCAATGACCAATGACTAATGACCAATGACCAATGACCAATGACCAATGACCAATGACCAATGACCAATGACCAATGACCAATGACCAATGACTAACTTATTGCCAGAAATGGCAGAAATATGGCAGCAAACCCTAAATTGGCAACCCAACGCCCAACAGCAGCAACAATTTCAGCAGCTGTATGAATTAATTGTGGTAGGTAATCAACAGTTAAATTTAACCCGCATTACCGACCCCCAAGAATTTTGGGAAAAACATCTTTGGGATTCTTTGCGAGGAATTGCACCACAAGGGCAGTTTATCCCATCTCTTTCCGAAAATGCAGCTGTAATTGATATTGGTACAGGCGCGGGTTTTCCTGGTGTTCCTGTAGCAATTACTATGCCTAATTCTAAAATTACTCTGGTAGATTCAACCAGGAAAAAAATTAACTTTATTAACGAAAGTTTGACTCAATTAACTCTTAGCAATGCTAAAACTTTGATTGGCAGAGCAGAAGAAATAGGTCATCAT
>PWQB01000151.1 GCA_003556955.1 Nostocaceae cyanobacterium CSSed10_463m | reverse complement strand
GTTACTCAAGTACTGGTACTCTTGTAAGAATGCTTAACAAAATACACAAAGTGCGCGTAGGATATGGCTCAATTTTCTGAATCAATGGACGTGCCAGATATGGGCCGTCGTCAGTTCATGAACCTGCTGACTTTTGGTACTGTGACAGGTGTGGCTCTGGGTGCATTGTATCCTGTAGTCAAGTACTTTGTTCCACCTGCTAGCGGTGGCGCTGGTGGCGGGACAACAGCAAAAGACGAGCTGGGTAATGATGTCAGTGTCAGTGGCTTTCTCGCCAGTCACAACGTAGGCGATCGCCCCCTAGTACAAGGACTCAAGGGAGATCCTACCTATATCGTCGTAGAAAGTAAAGAAGCTATTGGCGATTACGGTATTAATGCGATCTGCACACACTTAGGTTGTGTTGTCCCCTGGAACGTCGCTGAGAATAAGTTTAAATGTCCTTGTCACGGTTCTCAATACGATGCAACTGGTAAGGTAGTCAGAGGCCCAGCACCATTGTCTTTGGCTCTCGCACAAACCAAAACCGAAGACGACAAGATCGTTTTGACTCCTTGGACTGAAACCGACTTCCGCACAGACGAAGAACCTTGGTGGGCTTAATTAAGTGCTGAGAGATGAGACGCGCTAAATCGCGTTTGTACTGAGACGCGATAAATCGCGTTTGTACTGAGACGCGATAAATCGCGTCTGTACAAGAGAGTATTGAGTGACCAATTAACCAGAGAATAGTTGTCCTTATAGAGATGAGAAATGCCCTGACCATAGCGAGTTTAACTCGCACTGCTAGAGCAATCACGAAAATATTGCTCATAGCGATCGCTACCCTAACATTTTACTTGACTAGTGATGTAGCCCTGCCTCAAAGCGCTGCGGCTTATCCCTTTTGGGCGCAACAAACCTATCCTGAAACCCCCCGTGAACCGACGGGACGGATTGTTTGTGCTAACTGTCACCTAGCAGCTAAACCCGCAGAAGTGGAAGTTCCCCAATCAGTTTTACCTGATACTGTGTTTAAAGCAGTGGTGAAAATTCCCTACGACACCAGTATCCAACAAGTTGGTGCTGATGGTTCTAAAGTTGGCTTAAATGTCGGTGCTGTGTTGATGTTACCAGAAGGCTTCAAAATTGCACCAGCAGATCGCATTTCTGAAGAACTCAAAGAAGAAGTAGGTGATGTTTACTTCCAACCCTACACTGAAGAATCAGAAAATGTTCTGCTTGTCGGTCCTATCCCCGGTGAACAGTATCAAGAAATTGTCTTCCCAGTTCTTTCTCCCAACCCCGCCACCGATAAGAATATTCACTTCGGTAAATATTCAGTTCACTTAGGTGCGAACCGGGGACGAGGACAAGTTTATCCTACTGGTGAAAAGAGCAATAATACCATTTACAATGCTTCAGCTACTGGTGCAATTAGTAAGATTGCCAAAGAAGAAGATGAATATGGTAATGCCAAATATCTAGTAAACATTCAAACAGAATCTGGCGACATTATTGTTGATACCATTCCCGCAGGCCCAGAATTGATTGTATCTGAAGGACAATCTGTAACTGCTGGGGATGCTTTAACCAATAACCCCAATGTGGGTGGATTTGGTCAAAAAGATGTAGAAATTGTATTACAAGATGCGTCTAGAGTGCGAGGTATGATTGCATTTGTTGCTCTTGTCATGTTAGCTCAAGTAATGCTTGTGCTGAAGAAGAAGCAGGTGGAAAAAGTCCAAGCTGCTGAACTTAATTTCTAAATTCTTACCTAAACTAATACTTTTGAAGACAGGCGCGAAGTCTGTCTTTTTTTTATTCTTCCATCCCTTTTAATCGACCATCTTCCATATAAATAATTCGATCAGCAATATCCAGAATCCGGTTATCATGGGTAACTAGCAAGATTGTACAACCTTGTTCTTTGGCTAACTTTTGCATTAATTCCACGACATCCCGCCCAGATTTTTTGTCTAATGCAGCTGTGGGTTCATCTGCTAAAACAATTTTAGGATGACTGACTAAAGCACGGGCGATCGCAACTCTTTGTTTTTGTCCCCCTGAAAGTTTTTCTGGATAGTAATTCACACGATCTGCTAAACCCACAGTTTCCAACACGGCGATCGCTTTGGCATTGATATCCTCACCGAAAAACTCGTCATGCAATTCTATGGACATTCTGACATTATCTTTAGCTGTCAAAAAAGTCATCAGGTTATGTGCTTGGAAAATATAACCAATCTGACGGCGCAACTGCGTTAATTGTCCTTTGCTGGCTCCACAAATTTCTTGTCCTAAAATTTTTAAACTCCCTTCCTGGGCAGAACGTAGACCACCCATCAGGGTTAACAGAGTGGTTTTACCAGAACCAGAGGGACCAGTCATAATTACAATTTCACCGGCGTTAATCTGCAAATTAATTTCAGATAAGACTTGTTTTCGCAGGTTCCCACTGCCAAAGTAATGATTCAGGTTGTGGACAGCAATCACAGGTTCCACGGCAGATAAATTTAAGGGGTAGTTTTCTGATATACTATTTTGTACCATGGGTTTTTATTGCCAAAAATTAGCCTATGGGGAATTAGAAAACATCGGCAGGATCGGCTGTGCGTAACTTTCTCATGGCGATCGCACCAGAAAAACTACACATAATCACGGTTAAAATAAACACAGTTATAGCTCTTTCCAGCTTCATGGTTATGGGTAGCATGGTGGCAGCGTAAGCAAGCTGATATAATCCAAAGGAAAGAAAAAATGCCGGGATATAACCGAAGACGGCTAAAAATAAAGCTTCTTGTAATAAGACTTGCAACAGATAGCGATCGCTATAACCCATTGCTTTGAGGGTGGCGTATTCTGGGAGATGTTCGGAGACATCAGAATAAAGAATTTGGTAGACAATCACGATACCGACAATAAACCCCACCACCACACCTAAACCGAAAATAAAACCAATCCCAGTCCCCTCAGCCCAATATTCTTTTTCGATTTGAGCAAATTCTTCGGGAGTTAAAACGCTGACATCATTGGGTAACTCTGCGGCTAGTTGCGATCGCACTTTCTCAGCATTTACATCAGGCTTGAGAGTAATTAAACCCACTTCTATACGGTCTCTTTGGCGTTCGGGAAATAATTGTAAAAAAGTAGAATCACTGGTAATCACATTTCCATCAGCAGCAAAAGAAGCACCATTACTAAATACACCTCTCACACGAATAGCTTGATTATTCAGTTCCGTGTCAAAATTGCCTGTTTTTTGGAAGATATCACCCACAGCGCCATATTCTGGACGACCGGCTTGATCAAACAGCACTTGATGCAACTGTTTGAGATAATGCTGATTTTCTTGAACTTCGGGAAACTTAAAAGCAGGTTGTGCCGGATCGATACCCCAAACCAAGATAGCCCGATCCAGACGCGTTTGAGGATTTCGCCATTGTCCAGTGCCAATATAAACAGAATTTACTGATTTTACACCCTCATAACCCAATGTTTGATATAGTCGTTCTCTCGAAAAGCTTTTGACTGAAAACAGAGTTTGAAATTGGGGATTAATTAACACCAAATCTGCTTGTAAATTGCGGTGAGGTTGAATAGCAGCATCAAACAGCGCACTTTCAAAACCTAGCTGAATAAACATCAGCATATCAGCAAAAGTAATACCTGCAACTGCGACTAACAGACGAGTTT
>PWQB01000183.1 GCA_003556955.1 Nostocaceae cyanobacterium CSSed10_463m | reverse complement strand
TTTATCCAGCCTGTGTTGAGCGTTGTCAGCCGTTAATGGGGTTTTTGCTTTCGGGCTTAAAATCTGATTCCCCAGCCCCAGAAAGGACAAATCAAAGCGATTCACGGCATCTGGAAAACCCCTCTCCAAACCTCTCCCCTGCAAGGAGAGAGGCTTTAAATGTTCCCCCTTCCCTTGTAGGGAAGGGGGTTAGGGGGTTAGGTTTCGCGTTAGCTTTTCCACATAACGTGACAAGTCAGATAAATTTACCGCTTATTTATGAAGATGAATGGCTGATTGCTGTGAACAAACCCCCAGGACTGCTTTCGGTTCCTGGTCGTTATCGGGACAACCAAGATAGTGTTCTGAGTCGCTGGCGTTATTGGTTTCCAGATGATGCGGAAATTATGACTGTGCATCGACTAGATCAGGAAACTTCTGGTATTTTACTATTGGCGCGGGTTAGGCAAATTCATCGGCAATTAAGCCAGCAATTTCAGCAACGGCAAATTCACAAGGTTTATGAGGCTATACTTTCCGGTGCTGTGACAGTGGAAGAAGGTGTAATTGAACTACCGTTATGGGGAAATCCCGAAAATCGCCCTTATCAACAAGTGAATTGGCAACATGGTAAACCCAGTTTAACTAAATTTCGGGTGCTGGGGAGCCAAGGAAACTACACACGTATTGAGTTTATTCCCCTCACAGGACGCACGCACCAATTGAGAGTTCATGCTGCGGATCAAGCAGGATTGGGGATGACTATTTTAGGCGATCGCCTGTATGGATGCAATGCTTTAGCCAGTCGGTTACATCTACACGCCAGAGAACTTAGCTTTGAACATCCACAATTGGGTCAAACTATTCATCTGGTTACAACAACGCCATTTTAATTTTATCAGCTTTAAAGTAGAAGTACAGAATACAAAATGTCAATTAAACTTGGGAATTCACTTCTGCTGACCTGTACTAGCAAGAAATAAATAGCATGACAGGCATAGAATTTAAAAGCTCTCCTGAATTCTCTCTCGGTATGGAAATTGAGTTACAACTGCTCAATCCTCACACCCTGGAATTGGTAGATGGTATTTTACCTTTGTTGGCACAAGAACCTGAAAATCCTTGCATCCAGCCAGAGTTTAAGCAAGCGTCAGTGGAAATTAGTTCCCAGGTTTGCAGGAATATCCATGAGTTAGAAGCCAATATTTTGGCAAATCTTTGTTACCTCAAAGCCAAATGCCAAAATTTGGGGATGAATATTTGTGCAGCTGGGACTCATCCATTTTGCGATCGCTTTACCCCTGTCACCCCTATTCCCAGATATCTCGCCCAGCAAACTGTATCCGGCTATTTAGCAGATATGATGACAACTTGTGCCGTTCAGATCCACATCGGAATGCCATCAGGTGATGCAGCTGTAGATATCATGGGGAGGCTCAAACCTTATCTGCCGATTTTGCTGGCGCTGTCTGCTAGTTCACCTTTTTGGTGGGGTTATGATACCAGCTTTGCTTCTTATCGCCACCGCTTCCTGTCATCGTTGAGAAACTATGGTATCCCTCCCAGTTTTCCTACCTGGCAAGATTTTTCTGATTTCTTTATGACCGCCCAACACGCCGGAATGTTTGAGATTATTCGCGATATTCACTGGGATTTGCGACCCCAACCCGATTTGGGAACCCTAGAGATTAGGGTAATGGATGCTCAACCAACGGTAAAAGAGTCCATTATGCTGGCAGCTTTTGTCCATTCCTTGGTATTGTATCTCCATAACTACCCTCAAGGAACACAAACAGGATTTTTGTTATCTCCCCTACCCTGGTGGATGGAAAAAGAAAACATTTTTAGAGCGTCTCGCTGGGGTTTAGATGCCAATTATATTGAAGATCAGGAAGGCAACAGCAGACCAATGAGGAGTATAGTGAAGGATATATTAGATGCGTTAGCAATGACTGCCGATACTTTAGGAGAAAGTCCGTATTTGCATCTACTGGCGCAAAGATTGAACACAGGGGCTAGCTATATCCGCCAGCGACGAGTCTTTGAAAGTACAGGTTCTTTGAAAGCGGTAGTTGCTTCTTTGGTGAAGGAAATGGCAGAGGAATTAACAATTTCACCATATTATTTAGCTTATATCCCCAAATAATTTGGATCAATATGTCAGCAACTAAATCAGATCAGCGTATAAATACAGTCAGCCAAACCTTAACCGGGGAAATCTACGATGTTGTCATAGTTGGCGCTGGGCCTATCGGGTTAGCAACGGCTATTGGCTTACGCAAATGTGGGATAGAAAATATTCTGGTTGTTGATCAAACTCGCGCTTTTCGTCAAGTTGGTCAGGTATTGGATATTCTCCCCAATGGTTTAAAATCTCTCAAATATTTAGATAATCAAGCTTACGAAGCAGTTAAGAAAACTGGGATGGGGTTCATGAATTCCCCCCAGTCTAATAGTGAGAAAACTCAGGGAGAAAAACCTGCTAAATCTTCCCCCGAATGGGTTTATAAGAATTTACAGGGGGAAACTATTCGGTCAACTCCTCTGGGTTTTGACCATTGGTTTCAAAATTATGGTGAGGGTCGAGTATCAATTGCTTGGTATAATTTGCAAACCACCCTCAGAAATCTCATTCCTGAAGATAGAGTTAAAGCAAATCATCGTTGTATCAATGTTGTAGATGAGCCAGAAAATGGGTGTGTTCGCATAGATTGCGTTTCTAATCTAGGAACAGAAGCCAACCCCTATGCTTATTGGGCTGATGGACAAAAAGTTGAGAATAGCCAGGCTAAAAATTTAGATAATACCTCTCAAGAATCAGGAACAAAATCGTTCCGAGCTAAACTAATTGTGGCAGCAGATGGCATTAACTCAACCATTCGGAGAGTACTTTACAAAGATAGTCCCTATAGTGATTCTGCACAACCTAAATATTCGGGATTTGCAGCTATATCTTGCCGAGAAATCACCGAAATTCCCCAGGAATTACAGACACAACTTGAAGAGAAGTTTTTTCAAAACTCACCCATTGTAACTATCAGTAATGCTTCTGAAATTACCAATTCTCTGGATGAGCTAAGGATGATGTTATTTCGCAGACCAGGTAGCCACATAGGATACATTTTACATCTGGCTGTGTCTTTGGAATCGTTAGAGGGTAAATCTGCAAGTTCTTTGCTGGAGTTAGCAATGCAGCAGTTAGAAAAAGCTGGTTATCCCGATATACTTCAGGAATTAGTTCGTCTATCTCCTCCTGCTAATATGCAGCAACGCCCATACTACATTCACCACGCTATCACCTCTGACAACACAACTCAACCAGCCTGGAGTAGAGGACGTGTGGTATTAGTGGGTGATGCGGCGCATGGTATGCCTCCTTTTATGGCACAAGGGGTGAATCAAGGATTTGAAGATGCGTTAGCAGTAACAACCCTAATTACTCAGATTGCCGAGACAAATAAGTGGGATAATGGGGAAGCGATCGCTACATCTTTTGAGAAATACGAAAATCTGCGTCGTCCCATGATGAAATATATTCAAGAAGCAACATTAACAAGGTTTCCTCACTCCTCAGACGAAGCATGGAACACTTATGGACAACAGGTATATCACCGCAATTTTGACCTTTTTTGAATTCAAAATTCAAAATTCAAAATGCAAAATGAAGAAGAAATAAAATTTTGCAATTGATTAATTCTG
>PWQB01000160.1 GCA_003556955.1 Nostocaceae cyanobacterium CSSed10_463m | reverse complement strand
TGTGCTGTGCTAGAAAGGCATCGCCAATATATATCTTGACAGTATCTAAGGCTGTGTCTGAATTGTTGGGAACAACAACCACATAAGGACGGGTTGCAACTCTGCCAATCACAATAACATTGCCCTGGCTGACACTATTGGCTGATTCGGTAACTGCGGGTGAACTATTGGCAATGCACTTGGGAGGCTGCGCCCAAGTTTTGCTGATTAAAGCTTGCCCTAAAAAAGTTACGATAATTCCTATAATTAGATATCTATTCACTTACGTACAAAGTTTTTATAGCATTTTTGAATACCTAAGAAATTTCTCATCCCTAAAGGTTTTGACTTTGCTTAGGTTGGTAAAAAAAATACCACATAAGTGAACTTGGGCGCAACGCGATTGTTTGAAATAGCGTTCGGATTCTGTTAATTTTCAATAAAATTAGGTATTTTAGCTGCAATAGCTACACTCGCCGCAGACATCCCATCGTGAAATAAACTATATACAGCAGATTGCAGCACCTCACTTTTTCGCGTTACTCCCGTACAAAGTGGCTGAGGAGAATACGAGAAGAGAAATGCCACAAAAATTACACAGTTTTGGCTGGCGCGAATCACATTAAATGAAAAAGACAAGATTGTGGTGGTGCAGCCTAGAGTTGGTTGAATTGGAAACAATGGGACAAGCTATGCTATTGATTAATTAGATCCGCAATTGGTGTTCTGTCATGGAACTATTTACTATTGGTCACTCCAATCACAGCATTCAAGATTTTATTGAGCTTTTGCAAAAACATGATGTAACGGCATTGGCTGATGTGCGATCGCATCCCTATAGTCGTTACTTACCCCACTTTAACCGTTCAATGCTCAAAGATGCCCTCTTAACTGCAAAGATTCATTATGAATTTTTAGGGCAACAATTGGGGGCTAGACCGGAAAATCGAGAATGTTATGTTGACGGCAAAGCTGTATATGAGAAAATTGCTGCTACTGAATTATTTCGCCAGGGTATTAAACGTGTAATTAAAGGGGTAAAATCTTATAAAATTGCCCTGATGTGTGCAGAAAAAGACCCGATTGTTTGCCATCGGGCAATTTTGGTTTGTCAACATTTGCGAAATGAGCCTCATTTGGCAATCAATCATATTAAAAGTAACGGTGAACTAGAATCACACTACCAACTTGAAGACAGATTATTAAGTAAACACAGATTGAAACAATTAACTCTTGTACCAGCTTCCGTGCAATTATCTCTTTTTGATCAGGTTCCTGCTAATAATCAACACCATAATTTGCTCACAAGAGAGGAGTCTATCCACGAAGCATACAGGTTACAAGGTGATGAAGTTGCCTATGTAGAAAAAAGAGGATTTGAACATGAATAATTCCGTTCGTTTATTTACTATCGGTTTTACGCAAAAAACAGCCCAAAAATTCTTTGAAACTTTAGTTAATTCTGGAGTGAAGAGAGTTATAGATACAAGGCTGAATAATGTCTCTCAATTAGCAGGATTTACCAAAAAGTCAGATTTAGAATACTTTCTCCAAAAAATTGGCAATATTGAGTATACCCACATTATTGAATTAGCACCGACAAAGGATATTTTAGACGAATATAAAAAAAATAAAGGTGATTGGGAAGTTTATGAGCAAAAGTTTTTCCAACTCATGGCTGAACGAGAAATTGAGAAAAAAGTTAACCCAGAGATATTAGATGGTGGTTGTCTGTTATGTAGTGAAGCCAAACCCCACCACTGTCATCGCCGCTTAGTGGCAGAATATTTAAATACTAAGTGGGGAAACATAAAAATATGCCATCTTTAACACGAATTGTTTGTCTTGCTAACTCCTTTAAACTCAAAGAGCGGTGCATTGCGGGAATTGATCTGGATACTGGCAAGTGGATTCGTCCTGTATGTGAAAAATATCCCGATAATGGTCGAGTTCCGAGAGAAGTTAGGCTTGTAGAAGGTCGAGAACCTGAATTATTAGATATTATTGGTATTCCCTTGGCAGATACAGGTAATGATTTCGGATTTGAATGTGAAAACTTAACCATACTATCGGGCAGATGGCAAATATTAGGCAAAGCTTCACCCACAAGCTTACTATCTTTTTTGGAAAAAATTCCTGTTGATTTGAACTATGAAGAATATATTCTTCATAATGCAATTAAATATGTCAATGTTTCCTATCTACAATCCCTACCTTTCCCAGAAAGACGTACACTACAACTAATTCATGCTACCAAGTTTTGTGTACAGCCAAAAGAAGGTAATAAAGGATTCACAGAGTGGAAAGGCACACTAGAAACATCCGATGGTAAACGTTTAACTGATGCTAAAATCACCGATCCAGTATTTATCAAAAAACTGGAAAGTGGATATCAAATTAAAGGTGAATACTTGGTGACAGTCAGCTTAAGTTTACCTTGGGCGTATAATAATTGGGAAGGTGAACCTCCTTGCTGGAAACTCATAGCAGGTGTTATAGAAATTTTTGAATCTGCAAATGAGCAAAATGATTTAATTGCTCAAACAGATCAGGAAATAGAGCGAATAGGTTGGGATGTAACCCAAGGACGTAGATATTTGCAGCAACGTTTTAATAAGCGATCGCGTCAACAGTTAAGTTTGTGGGAATTAACCCAATTCTTGAACTATCTTAAATCTCTCCCTGATATAGCTGGGGAGTAGGGAGTTACTTCGACTTACTTCGACTTCGCTCAGTACAAGTCGCTCAGTAACCGGGGGAGTGGGTTAAAACCCTTTTGGTGTATAAGTTTGATTATCCGTTTATGTCTTAACCTCCTTGGCGGTTGCTATAACTCGGATAATCTCTTCTTTTGATAAGATAATGATTAAAGTTTTGAGTTACGTCTTCATCATCCAAAGTCTATTAGACATCTCCGACAAAGAATGTAAGGACAATTCATGTAGCCATAGGCTTCCCGAAGGATATTGTTCTTACAAGGGTTTTGGAAAAAGCATATTAAAATGCAGTCGATGTCTATTGGGGAAAAACCTTGACGGTGTTACCTGGGACAGATAGTTGTACTCGTGCGCCTATGGGTAGAGGGATATCAGCTATGGTTCGAGCGTGAATTTCTTTACCAGAGGCGGTTTTTAAACAATATAAATACTCGCGTCCTAAAAATCTGCGACTGTGGATAAATACAGGCGAATCAGTGGCTGCTTGTAATCTTAAGCCTTCCTGACGGATCATGATTTCGCCAGTATCATTTGTGTAGTCAACTGGTAACTCAAAATTACCTACTTCGGTTTCCCAGATGTTACCTTGACGACGGGCGGGAAGGAAGTTAGCCTGAGTCACAAATTCGGCGACAAATCTGGATGCTGGTTGAGTATAAATTTCTTCTGGTGTGCCTAGTTGTTCTAAGTGTCCTTGTTTCATTACCCCCACTATATCGGAAATAGCTAGTGCTTCTTCTTGGTCATGGGTAACAAAAATGGCTGAAGTACCCGCAGCTTTCAGGATGTCTCGGATTTCTTCGCGCAAGCGTAACCGCACTTGAATATCAAGGTTGCTGAGGGGTTCATCCAACAGCATCAGTTGCGGTTGGGGTGCTAAGGCGCGGGCGAGGGCGACTCGTTGCTGCTGTCCACCTGATAGTTCGTAAGGGTAGCGTTTTTCTAAGCCTTGCAGGTTTACTAGTTCAATGACTTCGGTTATCCGTT
>PWQB01000146.1 GCA_003556955.1 Nostocaceae cyanobacterium CSSed10_463m | reverse complement strand
TTCTAAATATTCCCATGTTTCTATTTTATTGAAAATCTTAAATAGGAGAATTCTTAAAATTACTTCTTCTTCATTTTGGCTCCTATTCTCACCATAGATTACGTTTTTAATCAGATATTGGGAAACGCGATCGCTTGCTCGATAAGCATTACAAAATTTATAAGTATTCAGAATAGGATCGCTTGTCCACGGTGGTGGTAAATTCTGAATTTTGTTGAAAAATACTTCTTGGCGCATAGCAGCAAATCGCCAATAGGTATCAAAGATTTCTTGTCTTACTTGCATACACTGTTCTCCTGGTTTGTCGCCTTCAATTTTAAACCCTTCCTCAATTATTGGGACTTAGGCAAAAAACGCCGAGAAAATAGCCTTAAACCTAAATCCAAAAAACAAAACAAGTATTTTAATCCTAATCACACTTAGATAAATCAGGCATAATTGTATCCTGAAGATTAGCACCGTTGAGGTTAGCACCTTGGAGTTTAGCACCCCTTAAATTAGCTCCTTGGAGATTAGCCCCAGCCAAATTTGCTCTTGTAAGGTTAGTCCATGTTAAGTTAGCACCACTCAAGTTAGCTTCAGTGAAATTAGCTCGGAAAAAATATGCACCACTTAGGTGAGCTTGGTTCAAATTCGCTTTGTAAAAATCAGCTTGATAAAGATAAGCTCCGTTTAATTGCGCCTCGTATAAATTGGCTTCACTTAAATCAGCACCAATTAAGTTAGCTTCAATCAAATTGGCAAAACTCAGGTTAGCCCTGATTAATTTCGCTGCACTTAAATCAGCCTCTCTCAAGTTCGCGTCTCTCAAGTCAGTTCCAATTAGGTTCGCTTCAGCAATAATCGCGCCTTGAAGATTGGCTGTACTTAAGTCAGCGCCAATGAGATGGGTGTAACTCAAATTTGCTTGGGTAAGTGTCGCACCTCTCAAGTTAGCCACACTCAAATTAGCTTCGCTCAAGTTAGCTTCGATTAACTTGGCTTGATGCAGGTTTGCGCCACTCAGGTCAGCGCTGCTGAGGTTGGCTCGCACGAGTAAAGCATGACTTAAATCGACTTTGTTTAAGTTTACTCCTTGGAGGTTTGCGCCTCTGAGGTTGTCTCCTTTGAGGTTCGCGGTGCTGATATCTAGTTTCATTTGGGGATTTTGCTGTCTCCACTCTATCCATTGGACTGCACCTGCTTTGAGTAAAGCTAGATGCTCTCGATTTGCCATTTTCTCTCCTTTACTCGTTTCCCCCAGCCTGGGGATTGACGCGACCTGCTACGTTTTCAATGGCTGTTAATGCTCCCTCTGCACCTGCGAGAATATCTTGCTCGGCTCCACCTAAGTAAAGCCGTCCAAAACTTCCTACAGCTTGCACTTCTAAGATGTTAATTGCTGCGGCTTTCTCGGCTTCGTTTGCAGCCAATGCAGCATAAGCAGCCGGTTGAACTTCTAATACATATAGGGTTTGTCCTGCTAGAAGTAGCTGTCCTCTGCGTGTGCGATTAATTAGTTGGGTTTGGTAAGCGTCGATGTTACGGATAATTTGGTTAGAAACTACACGGGGTTTTAAACACTCTTCTTTTTGAACTCCTAATGTCGCCAAAATGGCTTGACCAGCAGCCCGTGTTTCTCCTTGAGAGCTAGAATGAATTTCTAATAAACCATATAACCGTTCAACTACCTGCACTCCTGGACGCACAGAGGCAGATTTGAGGGCTACATCCGTAATGCGATTAATTTCAATACCCGGAGAGATTTCAATCCACAGTGATGTATCTCCTGGTAATGGTAAGAAACCTTGGGCTACTGTTCCCATATAAGCTGCGTGTTGAGGTTGCAGGTTGTCGAGAAATACAAAACTGCGTAATTCTATTCCCAAGGTGATGCTCTCCAGTCATGCGGATAAAGGTAGTCGATTGCAATGTGTGAGTGTAACATTAAATTACCATACGGCCAGTACCGTAAGGCGGAAGTCAAAAAGCTGATTCTATAGGTTTTTCATTGATTTCAATGTTGACTGAGGTTAAGGGTTTGAATTTCTGTTTGGAGATTGGAACGAGCAGATTGTTCGGCAACCTCGAACATCAAGGGCGTATGATAGATGCGCTGCTGCCGCAAAAAACGTTCTAAAACTTGTCTACGACCTGTAATATATTCAAATTCTGACAACCAGGCATATTCTTGGCGAATAGCACGGGTATATTCTCGATACTCTTCTGGGTTAGTTGCCAAAATAGCCAAATCAGCATCAAGTAGGACTTGGCTATCATAGTCATCTGTAGTGGCTTGGTGATTTTTAGTGTTGAGAACCAGACGGGTAACAGTATCTATAGTATTTGTGGGAATGCCCAAATTACTGAGCATATTACAAGCATAGTCAGCGCTTCTTTCTTCGTTATCTTGAGCTTGAGGATGATAAACTACATCATGAAACCACGCCGCTAGTTGCACAGCAGCAAGGTCTTGAGCGTAGGCTTGTAAAGTATCAATTGTGTCGAGGACGTGAGCAATGTGTTTGAGTGTGTGGTAGTAGCGATCGCCTGTAGAATAAGCTGTAACCAAATCAGTAAAGGTGTGTTCAGCTGCTACTTGGTCAATCCCAAAGCTTTGGAGTGTATGCTGCCAATACCCAAATAGTCGCATTGCTACCTTTAACGCACTAACGATTCCACTTTTTGACTACAAGGGGGAAGTGGCTGGTTGCTAAAGTTAGGATGTTGAGCATCAATTTGATGTGCTTTTTTCATGAGCCAGTTAAATAAGAACTTGGCCAGCTTGATTTGCTGGAAAATTTGCTGCGGGTCTGAAATATGGGTAGTTGGCAGCTTTTGTCCTATTTCTTTGAATACTAGACCAAGAGGCACATTAATTTGATTCTGAAGTTGAAGATGACTTGCAAACAGTGAACCGTAAGCTGAAATCAGCGATCCTACGCCACCTCGCGCCTGTCCCCAACCGACAAAATATAGTCCTTTATAGTCTGCGAGAAACGAGCCTCCATAGCATTTAACTACCGCTCCTTCAACGCGCTGAAGTTCGGGAGGTAAGAACGGATAAGCAACATAGAAACCTGTTGCACAAACGATGAGGTCAAATGCTTCTCTACTCCCATCCACAAATTCAACTTCCCACCCATCGAATTTACGTACAGCAGGTTTGGGAATAATTCGTCCATGTTTGATGTAGTAAGGAACCTCATTGTTTACAGTCGGATGCTTCTCAAAAATTCGATGATGGGGTTGGGATAGACCATAATCTTTGTGTGTGCCGAAACTCAGGCGGACAATTATGTAAGCTATGAGCCTCTGAAACCATTGTGGCATCCACCATTTCAGGAAATCAACACTTGGGATTCCAGCAAATGTTTTGGGAATAAACCAGACTGATTCGCGCATACTCAGAACAGACTTGGCACTAACACGGCCGGCTTCTGCGGCTAAATCACAAGCTGAATTTCCACCCCCAATGACTAAAACTCGCTTGCCACGCAGTTGGTCTGGATGCTTGTAATCTTTAGAATGGATAATCTCGCCGTTAAATTTTCCCTGAAATTCGGGGAAACGTTTGCGCCAGTGATGACCATTGCACATCACCACTGCTTTATAAATTCTCTGTTCCCCATCGGCAAAGGTGACTTCCCAAAGATTATTTTCCACTGGTCGCACATAAGTAATTGTCCGATTCAGTTCAATTTG
>PWQB01000312.1 GCA_003556955.1 Nostocaceae cyanobacterium CSSed10_463m | reverse complement strand
TTCCACAACTTGACTACTGAGCCAATATCCCCACTAGCAAGGGTGTGATCTTGGGGACTAAAAGCTACTGCACGAATCCAATTTTGATGTTCCTGTAAGGTTTTGATATGCTGAATATTTTTCAGGTTTTGAATATCCCATAGTTGGATATTGCTGTCAAATGCACCACTGGCTAAAGTTTTTCCATCTGCACTAAAAGCAATTGAAAACACAATATTATTGTGTTGCTCTAAGGTGGTGAGATATTGTAGTTGTTCAATATCCCATAGGTTAACAGTGGAGTCACCACTACCACTAGCTAAAAGTTTACCATCGGGACTAAAGGCAACTGCATACACTGAATCTGTGTGTTCTTGAAAAGTTTTGAAACTCCGCTTTTGATCTATCTTCCACAGTTTGATAGTTTTGTCTCTACTACCACTAGCTAGGATACCTTGAGAATTAAAGGCTACTGAATGTACACAATCACGATGTTCTGATAAAGTTTTGACAAGTTTACGAGTCTGAACATCCCAGAGTTTGATTTTAGAGTCACCACTACCACTGGCTAATATTTGACCATCGGGAGTGAAAGCTAGGGAATGTACCCAGTCATCATGGGCTGATATAATCTTTAGGGTTGTTTTATTTGTGACATCCCATAATTGTATGCTTCCATTAGTGCTACCACTGGCTAATATTTGACCATCGGGACTAAAGGCTAAGGCTCGGACTACATGACCAGATTGATAGTTAATTGTGAAAATCTTTTCTTTTGTTTTAGTGTTCAATAGTTGAATTGTGGCGCGATAATCACCGATAGCCAAGATTTCACCATCAGGACTAAATGCTAAAGCAAAAATAGCGGCCATTGTTTCTTTAAAAACTGCATTGGAGAAATGACTATTTTGGAAATTAACTTTATGCAAGTTCACATCTCTCAGGAATGCTTGCATAATTTTGATGTTAGAAAAGTCATAATTAGTTAAGTCAATTTCTAAAGCAATGAGGATATTGAGGAGGTTTCCGCCAGCATATCCTATGTTTTGTTCTTCTCGCAGTTGTGATAGTATTTGTTTTAAATGAGCTTCCAGTTGAGTTTTAGTATTAAAGGCTGTCAATAGCCCATCAACAATCCGTTTAACTATTAGTTTTTTTTGGCTTTCCCGCACATAGTCTTTGGCTGTAGCTTTCATTAAAGCATGGCTTTTGAAAATTTCTAATTTACCACTGGTAATTTCTGCATATACCTGTGTTATTAAACGTTCGGTGATGTATTCCCTAATTACAGGTTGTAGTTTAAAACCTAATGCACTTTCATAGATAAGTGAGCGATCTAGCAAAGATTTAAGAGAACTGATTGGACTTTTTAATACTCCTGATTGTCTCATATCATCTTGTAATTCTCCGAGGGTTACGCAGTCACGATTAATTGCTAACCAATATATGACGTGTTTTTCTTCATCTAATAGTCGTTGAAAGTGCCAATTTAAAATATTGTTAATACTATCTAAATCAGTGATTTTATTAGTTTCTCGAAAAATAGTTAATTTACCAGCACAAATATCATGAATTATGGGAATAATCAGCTTGAGCATTAAGGGATGACCTTCGCAGTGTTGCACTAATTGTCTAAGTTCCTGTGCTGAATCAATTAGCACTTTATTTTTGATGATATTTTTAGCGTCTTCTAGTTCTAAGCCCTTGAGCTTCAATAAGTGTACTGGTGAATTTACCCCTAATTCTAGAGAAATGTCTTGGGGAGTTTCTCGACTGGTGAGCAATAAACAACTTTGATGTTCGGCTGTGATGATACTACGGAAAAGTTGGCGAAATCCTTGATATTCTTCTCTATATTGTCCTGTGCGATCGCCTGATTGTAAGATAGTCTCTAAGTTATCCAAAATAATTAAACAGCGATATTCTTTTAAATATTCAATTAGCAGGGATATCAAGCCACTTAAATCTGTTGGTAATTCTTGTATCTGGCGTTGGGATAAGAACTGAATTATATCTGTGAGTATGGTTTTTAGAGACGGTGAATTTTCTAAAGATTTACCAATAGAAAAATGAAATTTACCCTTAATACGTTTAGCGAACTCCACTACTAAAGAAGTTTTCCCAACTCCATAAATACCTGTGATTATTAATGCTTGGCAATGATTCTCTAAAATCGTTGTTTGCAGAATTTTAATTTCTACATCTCGCCCATAGAAATTTGTTGATACTGGAATATCTGCCAAATCTTGCTGAGAATGCTCAATTACTATGTCTTTTATAGTTTCTTTGTCGTCATTGATATCGGCTAATAATTCAGGTTTATACTTTTTAAATAATTTTCTTAGCTTATCCTTCGGGGAATCATAGGTATTGATTTTGTGAATGTTAAATTTCTTATACAAAGATGATATGTGTTTTCTAAAAGTATCATAAGTAATTCCTAAATTAGCAATAATTTCTTTATATCTTGTGTCGGGATTTTTCAAAACAGCTTCTAAAACTTGTTTTTGCCCATCTGTTAGTTTCACAAAAGCCCGCTCAAAATCATTTTTATCCATATTTAAAAATCCTTTATTCACAAAATCTACAAAATATTCACAAAAATCATTCACAAAAATATTTTTATTCACATCGATATATTTTTTATAATCAGTATGCTATAAAAATTACATTCCATGTTGAGGAAAATTTATACACGATAGAGAATCATCAATAACCTTCTCTAGCTTTTTGGTGTGTCATGTAAATTTTACGTGAGCATTACCGGGAACATCAAACGAGCAAATGAGCATTAAAACAAATCATACAAAGATGGTGAAAATAATACAACACATCCTCTAAACTGCATTGGATTGTCATGCATAGTCATAAGTACGGATTTTAGCGATCGCTCTTTTCGACAAAATTATCAAAGCTCTTATTTTGGCTAAAGCATTGAGAAGTTGAAGGACAGAGTTATCGGTTTAGTAAGTAACTGAGCAATAGAAAGGTGAACTACCATGTTAGATTGTATTATTATTGGAGCCGGACCCGGAGGTTTGGCTTGTACGAAAGAATTACTCGAACAAGGTGTCCGCGAGGTTGTGTGTTTAGAGCAAGCCTCTGATTTAGGGGGCGTTTTTGCCAATACCTACGATAATTTAGTGTTGACTTCCTCTGCCACAATAAGTATGTTTTCGGATTTCTGGATTGGCGATGGCAACCAGCACAAATTCTGGACGAAGCAGGAAGCAGTTGATTATTGGAACAGATACGCCCAACATTTTGGTGTCCTCGATTACATCCGTTTCAACTCCAAAGTAGTGAACGTGGTTCGACAAGGTAGTGAAGGCTGGCAGGTTCAGCTATCATCTGGAGAAACTTTGCTCTCAAAACGGATCGTATTGGCAATCGGGAACAATTCTATCCCTAAATATCCAGATTGGAAGGACTTATTAACTGACATTGATTACTCCCATTCACAGGAGTATCGTAATGCTGACAGATTTGTTGGTAAAAACGTTTTGACAGTTGGGGGAGGTGAATCTGGCTCGGACGTAGCATTAGAAACATCCCGCGTAGCCAACAAATCCTGGGTAAGTCTGCGTAACACAACAGGATGGGTGGCACCCCGGAAGAGAGGCATATACGCTGCTGATATTTCTACCCATCGGGGCGTGTGGGGTCTTCCTCGTGAATATGGAGCAACTTTAAGCGAAGCTATCTATCA
>PWQB01000836.1 GCA_003556955.1 Nostocaceae cyanobacterium CSSed10_463m | reverse complement strand
GCATTGCCAGCAATGGATAGTTGATTTTAAGGTTTGTCGCTGAAAGAGAAAACCTAAAAAGCAATTTTTAGAATCACCGCACTTTTAGGGCGGTGAGAACGTCAATACAATCATGATGGTATTGAATCTTGGTTTGAAAATATTGCGGTCAAACTAGAAGATGGTTTTGCTGTTACTTTCCGTGACGTGACGGCAATCAGACAATCGGAACAGGCGATTCAGCAAGTGAATCAACAACTGCAAGAACGGGTCGCCGACCTTGACCAACGCCATGCAGAAATGTTGATCTTGAGCGAAATCAGCGATTTCCTGCAAGCCAGCCTGACGGTGGCAGAAGCCTGTGCAGCCCTCAGCAGTTTGGTGGAACCTCTTTTTCCTGGCTGTTCCGGGGGAGTGTTCATTACCAATACGTCTCGGAACCGTGTGGAAGTGATGTCCTCCTGGGGCGATTCTGTGCAATCTACTCCCGACTTTCATCCCCAGGATTGCTGGGCTTTGCGGCGAGGCAGATTACATACTTGTAACCACCATCAATCAGGGCTACGCTGCCAGCATATCCCGGCAGATCAGGCGATCGCTATGTCCTTTTGCATCCCGATGATTGCCCAGGGTGAGACTTTGGGTTTATTTTATCTGAGTACCAATAACCCTAACGACCTTCCCGATGCTAAACGGCAAATTGCGCGCACTGTTGCGGAACAGGTGGCATTGGCGATCGCTAATTTAAATCTCCGCGAAACCTTACAATATCAAAGTATCCGCGATCCTCTAACTGGTTTATTTAACCGCCGGTATTTAGAAGAGACCTTGACTCAAGAAATTGCCCGTGGTCAACGTCAGCAAAACCCCATCTGTGTGGTGATGATTGATGTGGATCACTTTAAGCGGTTCAATGATACCTACGGTCATGATGTGGGGGACTATGTACTGCAAAGCATTGGCAGACTACTCAAAGAGAGTGTGCGTGGTTCAGATATTGCCTGTCGCTATGGGGGAGAAGAAATGACCCTAATTCTGCCGGAATCTTCCCTAGAGGAAACCAGGATGAGGGCAGAAGCGATTCGAGAGGCGATCGCTAAACTGACTCTGGCATACAATGGGCAGCATTTAGGCAATCTCACCATCTCACTGGGTGTCGCAGGCTTTCCAAAGCACGGCACAACAGGCACATCTCTTATACAAGCTGCTGATGCTGCCCTCTACCGTGCCAAAGCCGCCGGACGCAATCGAGTCGTAATTGCACCTTAAGGGACTTCCAATTAAAAAAACATTCCATCGCTGAGGTAGGCAGGGGAGCAGGCTTGCCCTGAGCGCAGTCGAAGGGGAGCAGGGGGGATAAAGAAAAAATATGGTCTGATGAAATGGGGCAGTTTATTTTTTGGAAATCCCTAAGATCCTGTTGATTGAATTATTTGTTTAAACTGTTCATGATGACGCACTTTATCAAAATCTGGATCAGTTTTTGCTAATTCTTCATACTTGCCAGGGTGAAGTTGTATGGCTTTTTGCAGATTCTCAATTGCTAAATCAATTTTTTCTTGTAAGGCATAAGCACAGGCTTTATTATAATAGGCTTGATGCTTGTTGGGCTGAAGTGCGATCGCTTGATTATAAGATACCATTGCTTCTGGGTATTTCTGCATTTTTGTCAAGACAATTCCTCGATTAATCCAAGCCTCATGTTTGTGTGGCTGGAGTGCGATCGCTTGATCATAAGACTCCAATGCTTCTAAATGTTTTTGCAATGCGGTTAAAGCATTCCCCCGGTTATACCAAGCTTCATCTTTATTGGGTTGCAGTGCGATCGCCTGATCATAAGATGCTAATGCTGCTTCGTATTGCTGCAATGATATCAGCGCATTGCCCCGATTTATCCAAGTGTCCGGATTCTTCGGTTGGATAGCGATCGCCTGATCATATACTTGAATAGCATCTTGGTAACGTTGCGTGTCTAGTAAATTATTAGCTTGATGAAATAAACTTTGCGCTTTTTGGGTAGCCTTAGCTTTTGTCAGTAGCTGGGCAACATTAATTTCTTGTACTACCTGTGTAGCATAATTTTTTGATGATCCTGTTCCATCACCACAGCCAAAGGTGAATAAACTAATCACGCTAGAGGCAATTAAGCAACGCCAGAAAACCATGCGATACCTACACAATTCATAAAATAATTTTCAACCATCTTTGAATTCTATAATCTTATCAATGAAGTTTTATTTTTTTAATTAAATTTTCCTTATGTTGTGGATTTATTTTCTAAATTAGATATACATCATAATTAAAAAAAGAAAATATAATTTTTCTAAGTTTAACTAAACTAACTTACAGTATGACTTCATCTGAACTTGATATTACAGCAGTTTTCATGTATTTAGACCACACGCTGATATCTGTATTTCTTTCTTCCTTTGCGCCTTTGCGCCTTTGCGTGAGATATAAAAATGTGGTTCATTTAGCTGAAAATCGCTGTAATTTGACGGATCACAAATCTCAACCTGTTGGGTCAAAAAAGTAAGCATGATGACTGAATCAACATCCCCCCACCCACCAAATCCCGAACCCGCAGATGATTTTAATAATGGTACAGATGAAAATCAATTAACCCCAGAAGCACTAGCTGCACAAGAATCTTTAGCGACAATTGCATCTTTGCAATCTCCGCAAAATAGAGATGCCTTACAACAAGCACGTTCACATATTCAGCAATACACTATTAGTCAATTCACAGTCAAGCCCAGAGCATTACTATTGACTCTGATCGCGATCGCCATAACTTTTGTCGGACTGGTGATCAATAACTGGCTGATCGGCATTTTAGGAACAGTGATCACTTTAATATTGTCTCTGACGATGCTCTTACCTTGGGGGCAATATGTGTTACAAAAATGGTTTACCTCCCAGGATAGAACGCTGTTTATAGCCTTTATGGGGCTAGTAGTCGGGGTAATCGGATTATTAAAATTTACTGGTTTAGGCTACCGCTTGCTGATTTGGGGTAAACAAATTACCTGGGAAGCTTCTGGAACTTTAGCAGAATGGTTTGGCGCTTTAGGGCAGATTTCCATTGCCATTGTTGCCGTTTATGTTGCATGGCGACAATATGTGATTTCTAAAGACTTGACAATTCAGCAAAATTTGCTCACAGTGCAGCAAAATATTATTACCCAGCAGCAAACAATAGATTCCTATTTCCAAGGCGTTTCAGATTTAGTATTAGATGAAGAAGGATTATTAGAAGATTGGCCACAAGAAAGAGCGATCGCAGAAGGCCGGACTGCGGCTATATTTAGTAGTGTCGATGGCAGTGGTAAAGCCAAAATTATCCGTTTTCTTTCCCGTTCCAAATTGCTCACCCCCTTAAAACGCGATCGCCGCTTAGGTAGAGCGATTCTCGACGGTATGGGGGGTTACGAAGAAGACCGTCTAGATGGTGTACGTGTGATTGATTTAGGCGTGATGTTAGCCGCAGCAGACCTTTCTAGTAACGATTTACGTTGGACTGATTTGAGTGAAGCTAATTTGGTTCGCGCTAATCTCAGCGATTGTGATTTAGTCAAATCCAATCTCGCCCGCACCATCTTATACAGTGCTAATCTCAGTGGGGCTGATTTAAATGGAGCTCGTTTTTTCTATGGTTCACTAGCAAC
>PWQB01000532.1 GCA_003556955.1 Nostocaceae cyanobacterium CSSed10_463m | reverse complement strand
TGCCCGCCCTTATGTACCTCATCAAAATGAAATGTGCTGTATTTCTCCGCGTACCTTTGCGCTAACCTCCGCGCACCTCTGCGTTTAACCCTTCACACAAACAACCTGCTTCAAAGTAGCGACAACCTCCACCAAATCAGCTTGATTAGCCATCACCTGATCAATAGACTTATAAGCACCAGGAATTTCATCCAAAACCCCAGTATCCTTACGGCATTCTACACCCTGTGTTTGGGCAATCAAATCATCAAGAGTATAGGCTTTTTTTGCCTTACTTCTAGACATTAACCGGCCTGCCCCATGAGCGCAGGAACAAAAGCTATGAGCATTACCTTTCCCCTTCACAATAAAAGATTTTGCTCCCATTGAACCAGGAATAATCCCATAGTCTTCAGTTTGGGCGCGAACTGCACCCTTACGAGTTACATACACATCCTCATTAAAATGTACCTCTTTTTCAGCGTAATTGTGGTGACAATTGACCTGTAATAAAGGTTTAGTCGCCTTTCCTCCCGCCAAATATTTCTCAATGATGTGCTTAAAACGCGCCATCATGACATCACGGTTAAAACGTGCGTAATCTTGCGCCCACTGTAAATCATGCCAGTAGGCTTGAAATTCTGGCGTACCAGCGATGAAGTAAGACAAATCAGGGTCAGGTAATTTATTTCCCGCCATCTTCATTAACTCTTTGGCTGTACTAATATGGCATTGTGCAAGCTGATTTCCAATATTACGTGAACCAGAATGCAACATTAGCCAAACTTGGTTTTCTGTATCCAGACAAACTTCAATAAAATGATTTCCTCCCCCCAGAGAACCCATTTGTTTCATCGCTTTGCTTTCCAGGTCTTGAACACCTGGATGTAAGTCGGAAAAATCCCGCCATCGTTGCCAATTAGCAGCAGCTTTTTCCACATCTTTATTAGCATTAAATCCCGTGGGAATTGCTGCTTCAATATCTAAGCGAATTTTCTTCAGTTTGCCTTCGAGTTGTTCACCTGTAAATGGCATTTTGATTGCACTCATCCCGCAGTTATGAACAAATACACCAGCTTTTAAAGCAAAGTTTTGGTACTCAGGAACTGTAAGACAGTAAACATTTTCCGTGTAATTTAAGGAAACTACAGCGACAACTTTGTGATTACATTGATGTTCTTTTCTCCGATGGTTATGCAGTCCAATGGGAGTTTTTACTTCTGCACCACAAATATCACAGGTATAGTATCTGTTAGCAATCTCCTGAGATTTTGCTCTTCCTTTTTCGCTTTGGTTATATTCAACTAAATATTGCTTACCTCGAACACCATTACCTGCAACTGCATTTCTAAAATGTTCTGGTTGCTGCTGCATATACTGAAGAATATTCTTAGTTCCTCGCTCTGCATAATATTTGTGTCCTTCTGGAGTTTGTGCTTTTTGAACCAGAGCCGCAATTCTTTTTTCTTCAAATTCGGGAGACTGCCAGTGTTGATTACATTCTACTAAAGAGCGATGATAAGTAGAATGATCGCAATTGCCCATGAATTCAAGATTATCTGGTCGATTATCACATTGATTGAAGTTACGATGGTGAATGACAGTTCTTTGCCCTTCAAATTTGGGAATCTTTCCGAGTAAACCAGACCTAGCAAGAATCCAATGTGCTTTTTGCCATCTGCTAGAGTATGGTTGAGAAATTAAGGTATAGCCATCTTTATCAGTCTTAGAATAGAAGGGCATTAAAGAAGTCCCGGTTGAAAGCAACTGAGCTTCTTGATAAGAGCCATCCCGAAGCATAAATTGGTGGTCAGGGGTACAAATAATTTCTTCGCCATTATCCAAAACCACTTTTACGAGAGAAGCATTTCGTCTCGTCAATTTAGCAGTTGCTGAAGCTACAACAATTTTGCCTGTTGGCGTACAAGCATACACCAGAAAAGCTTTTTCCCAATTTGTTAGCTCTTTGAGGCTATAGGAATTACCATCGACTAGAGGAATTAGAGTATCTCCCACAAAGCAACCAATATCCACGCCCACAGCCGCCGGAATTATGGCTTCTTTGGTAGCGATAACAGAACCAACTAAAGCACCTTTTCCTAAGTGAACATCTGGCATCAAAGCGACGTGTTTAAATACAAATGGTAGGGATGCCACATTTTTTGCCATCTTGGTTTCATCAGATCCTAAAGGATGATTTGCCCAAGATAAGACTGGGGATGGTGTTGTAATTTCTAACTTTTCGTAGGGCATAATTTTATTTAATTTGATATATCGCTGGGTTCAGATCCCCGACTTCTCAAAGAAGTCGGGGATCTATACTTTGAAATAACTTATGTATTATTAATGTAATATACTGTAATTCAGATGTCAATAAAATCGCCTAAAAAACAAAAGCAGCTCGTCCCAGCTAGAATTAGTTAAAATTTGTGAAGCAGTAAACTAACCCATTACATCTGGTTAAATCCTATGGCTACACGTCAAGATAGCATTTGGGAAAAGTTCTTATCTCCGGTAGTGCGGGCGTTCATTGATGAAGAGGCTTTGCAGCGTTACTCTGATAGTATTGATTGGCAGCAAGAAAGCGATCGCCTGCGACAAACTAATGTGATCATGCCCTTATACTACAGCCAGCACAACTTTCATGGCATTAAAGGCGGATATCTTAATGCTAGTGCAGCAGTTACTTATGACCCTATAACCCAATACGTTTTACCACCCAACGAAAATGTAGTACGTCAAGCTTTAATTGATGCCATTAAGGTCAAACCACGACGTATCCTTGATTTAGGCTGTGGTACAGGTTCCACAACTTTGAAGTTAAAACAGGCATTTCCCCAAGCTGAAGTTATCGGTTTAGATTTATCTCCTTATATGCTGGTGAGGGCAGAAGATAAAGCTAAAAGTGCGGGTTTAGATATACACTGGCAACATGGGAATGCTGAAACTACCAATTTCCCAGAGGCGCATTTTGATTTAGTCACAGCGTCCTTGTTATTTCATGAAACACCCAGTGTAGTATGTCAATCCGTACTGCGGGAAAGCTTCCGGTTATTGGTAGCTGGTGGACAAGTTTTAATTCTCGATGGTAATCAGAATACTCTACGTCAGTTACATTGGCTGAATGATATTTTTGAAGAGCCATATATTCGGGAATATGCGGCTGATAATTTAGACGCACGCATGGGTGCTGCTGGGTTTGAAGCGGTGCGAACTCAGGATGTCTGGTGGATAAATCAGGTAACAAGCGGGATTAAACCGATTCCTGTCACAGATGCAAAGATGCAAAATCAAGCCCGTGAGTACATACCCACACCAAGAGACACCACAATAGATAATAATGATTTAGAGGATTTTGGATCTCCAGTGTTTGGCTTGACAACATGAGTTTAAAGGCAGTTTTATTTGATTTTAATGGTGTGATCATTAACGATGAGCGCATCCACCTACAACTGATAGACGAAATTTTGATTGCGGAAAATCTGCAACCCCAAAAGGTGAGTGAGCGTCAGGCTTCTTTGGGAAGGAGCGATCGCACTTGTTTACAAGAGTTGCTCAAAAGTCGTGGTAGGGTGGATAATGAAGAATATCTCACTAAACTGCTGCACCGGAAAGCTCAAGCTTATGTGCAGGAACTCGATAAAATTGAAAAACTGCCGTTGTATTCAGGTGTAGAAGATTTAATATATCAGGTGCGATCGCGCAAAATTGCCCCAGATC
>PWQB01000771.1 GCA_003556955.1 Nostocaceae cyanobacterium CSSed10_463m | reverse complement strand
GATATAGTTCAAACTGTACATGAGCATTACCGGAGGTATGATGATTCTTCTGTCAAGTCAGGTTACAAATGTACACCCAGAACACAAAATCACCTGAAAATAGATTATGGTTTGCCTGTTTTGATGGTTAACCACACAGATCATTTCTAAAAACCAACTAAGTATAGATTAAGTTGCGGAGAAATTAGTAACTTAAATTATTAGTTATCAATGATTTATTTCCCGGCAATTTGCTATCTAAAAGCTGGTTTTTATTATGCTAAAAAATAGCATAAATTATCAAAGAAGGCGCATCTACTGAAAATTTACTACCTGAATGGAGTTACTCTAGCGATGCCAATAAATGAATTAGTAACTGATGAGAATATAGAAGAACAAGCATGGCGAGCGCTAGAGAAGTCAATTCTCTATTATCAAGGTCGCCCCATTGGTACTGTAGCTGCTTATGATGTATCTGTGGAAGCGCTGAATTATGATCAGTGCTTTATCCGTGATTTTGTTTCTTCAGCTTTGATTTTTCTGATTAAAGGAAGAACAGATATTGTTCGGAATTTCTTGGAAGAAACTTTAAAGTTACAGCCGAAAGAAAGAGAATTAGACGCATATAAACCAGGACGCGGTTTAATTCCAGCTAGCTTTAAAGTTGTGAATCAAAATGGCGAAGAATATTTAGAGGCGGATTTTGGCGAACACGCTATAGCTAGGGTGACACCAGTAGATTCTTGTCTGTGGTGGATTCTTGTGTTACGTGCTTATGTAGTCGCGACGAAAGATTATTCTATAGCTCATCAACCTGATTTTCAAAATGGTATCAGGTTAATTATGGAAATCTGCTTGGCGAATCGCTTTGATATGTATCCAACTTTGTTGGTTCCCGATGGTGCTTGTATGATTGACCGTCGGATGGGAATTTATGGTCATCCTCTGGAAATTCAGGTATTATTTTATGGGGCTTTACGCGCCGCTCGTGAACTGTTGATTTGTCAGGATAATCAAGATATCATTGCGGCAATTGATAACCGCTTACCACTGTTGTGCGCTCATATTCGTCAGCATTATTGGATAGATATTAATCGCCTAAATGCAATTTATCGTTTCAAGAGTGAAGAGTATGGCAAAGGGGCGGTGAATCTATTTAATATCTATGTAGATTCTCTTCCCTATTATGAATTGGATAAGTGGTTACCTAGAAAGGGTGGTTATATGGCGGGTAATGTCGGCCCTTCACAGTTAGATACCCGTTTCTTTGCACTGGGTAACTTGATGGCGATTATTTCTGATTTAGCCACAGAAGAACAGTCACAAGCAATTATGACTTTGATTGAGGAACGATGGGATGATTTAGTCGGAGATATGCCGATGAAAATTTGTTTCCCAGCGTTGGAAAATGAAGAATACAGAATTGTGACTGGGTGTGACCCGAAAAATATCCCTTGGTCTTATCATAATGCTGGTAGTTGGCCTGTGTTAATGTGGATGTTTGCAGCAGCATCTGTGAAAACTAACAAACCTGGTTTAGCAAGAAAGGCTCTGGAAATTGCTAAGTCACGCTTGTTAGAAGATGAATGGCCAGAATATTATGATGGTAAGAAAGGGCGTTTAATTGGTAAACAAGCGCGGAAATATCAAACTTGGACAATTGCCGGTTTCTTGTTGGCTAAGGAATTGATGAATAATCCCAATTATTTACCATTAGTCAGTTTTGATGAGCTACCACCTGAAGCTATTTCTCGCGCTTGTGAGTTTGAAATTGGCAGTGTGGAACCTTATATGTCTCGCTAAGAGATATTACTTGGTTGATGATTAATCAGGCGTAAATCACTGCGTTAATACTGCAAATAAAGTTTGGAAACTGTCCAATATAAGCATTTTTATTAAAGCCCCTTTGTATTCGTATGGGGCTTTTGTTATTTGTAAAATTGCTCTTACTGACCACTTTGCTTGTCGGGGATATGAGAGAATAATGTAAATGAGAAAATTGGGTTATCCTAAGATTATGGACGGTGGAATATTCCCCTAAATATATAGTGGTAAAACCTTAGTGGTTATATATCCATCGCTCAATTTACAAGTATGACAATAGCAGAGAATAACCAGAGTTTATCTCTTGCTAAAATCCCATTAAAACGGAGTGTTTCTCGTCATGGAAAAAGAGGAATTAATAATAGTTGATGATTTAGAGAAACAGGCATGGGAAATTTTAGAAAAATCAATTATTTACTATCGAGGTCATCCTGTAGGTGTGATGGCTACCTATGATACTTCCCAAAGAATTTTGAATTATGACCATTGTTTTATCCGGGATTTTGTCCCGTCAGCTTTACTATTTTTAATTAAGGGTAAATATGATATTGTTCGTAATTTTTTGGAAGTAACTTTAAATTTACAGCCGAAATCAGGGCAATTTGATGCTTATATACCACCTCAAGGTTTTATCCCTGGTAGTTTTAAAGTTGTACCAAAACATGGTTGCGAGTCTTTAGAAGCAGATTTTGGGGAACATTCTATCGCTCGCGTTACTCCTGTGGATTCTTGTCTGTGGTGGGTGATTATATTATATGCTTATGTAAAGGCGACAAAGGATATCCGTTTCGCTTTACAGCCTAAGTTCCAGGAAGGAATTATGTTAATTATGGAACTTTGCTTGGCGACTCGCTTTGATATGTATCCCACGCTGTTAGTTCCCGATGGTGCTTGTATGATCTATCGGCGCATGGGTATCTATGGTTATCCTTTGGAAATTCAAGCTCTATTTTATGGGGCTTTGCGCGCTGCACGGAAGTTACTCATTTGTGCAGGGGATGAAAAAATTGTGATTGGGATTGATAATCGCTTACCTTTATTAAGGGATCATATTCGTCGTCATTATTGGATTGATAGGAAGCGATTGAATGTAATTTATCGTTTTAAGGGTGAAGAATATGGGGAGTCTGCCAGCAATCCATTTAACATTTATCCTGATTCGATTCACTATGCTAATTTGGCGATTTGGTTGCCTAAAAATGGGGGTTATTTAGCTGGTAATGTGGGACCTTCTCAGTTAGATACTCGCTTTTTTGCTCTGGGAAATATGATGGCGATTATTTCTTCTCTGGCTAGTGAACAGCAATCCCAAGCTATTATGAATTTGATTGAGGAACAGTGGGAGCATTTGGTGGGAGAAATGCCGATGAAAATCTGTTTCCCGGCTGTAGAAAAGGAGGAATACAGAATTTTTACGGGTTCTGACCCTAGAAATGTTCCCTGGTCTTATCATAATGGTGGTAGTTGGCCGGTGTTATTGTGGTCTTTGGTGGCGGCGGCGCAAAAAACAGGTAGGGTTGATATTGGTGAACGGGCTTGGAAAATTGTTCAAGCACGTATCAGTAAAGACCAGTGGCCGGAATATTACGATGGTAAACGGGGAGTTTTGGTGGGTAAGCAAGCGAGAAGGTTTCAAAGTTGGACGATTTCTGGGTTTTTGTTGGCTAAGGAGTTGATGCGAAACCCGGAACATTTAAGTTTAATCAGTTTTGGTCAGTTTGATTTACAAAATGCTTCTCAGTCTTGTGAGTTGTAGTTTATACTGTTTTGGGTTGAGGTGGAATAGGGCGGGCATCCTTGCCCTCCCCCACAAGTGTTTGAATTTTTATACACTACATTTGACTTGGGTGAGG
>PWQB01000704.1 GCA_003556955.1 Nostocaceae cyanobacterium CSSed10_463m | reverse complement strand
GAGTAAAAATTCCTTTGTTAGGCAATATTCCCTTTAATAGCCAATTAGCAACAATTGAAACCGCACCTATTAAACCACAAAAAGCTATTCTTGAATCAGACGATTCACTATCTGCAACTATCACCAAAACAACTAATGTAGAAGAGCTAGACTACAAGTACAATTATACGAATTTCGCCGAAGCTGTACGGATGCTTTATACAAATATTCATTTGTTAAATGCTGATTCTCAAATCCGGTCTATTACTATTACTTCAGCTATGCCAGGTGAAGGTAAATCTACCATTGCTTTTCATCTGGCTCAAATAGCTACAGCTATGGGACAACGAGTATTATTGGTAGATGCAGATATGCGCCAACCCAATATTCATACTTTAGCAAATTTAAATAATTTATGGGGATTGAGCCATTTAATTACCTTAAATTTGCCAATTGAAAAAGTGGTCAGACCGCTACCTTCTATGAACAACTTATCTATAATTACGGCTGGGGCTGTGCCTCCTGATTGTGCAAAGTTGCTCTCATCCAAAAAAATGAAACGCCTGATAGCTGATTTCCATAAAACCTTTGATTTAGTTATTTATGATGTTCCTTCTCTGGTTGGCATCGCTGATGCTAATTTGATAGCTTCCCAAACAGATGGTCTTTTGATGGTGGCCAGGATAAATAAAACTGATCGTTCTGTTTTCGAGAGAGCAATAGCTGACCTAAAAATTTCTCCTATTAATCTTTTAGGTGTAGTTGCTAATGGGCAGAAACATAATATCAATAATTACTATTCTTATTCACCATCGGTATGAGAATTACCACACTCCCCTGAGTTATATTCAGGGGTTTTACGCATCACAGATCGTAAGTCGAGTATTGCCCTTAAACCCATTTCTTCGGTAAATTAGATCATCAGCCGTGAAGGTTGGCTTGCTCTTGTAACCAAGGATCTACAGGCTGTCCATCTTTGCGACGTAGTTCAATTTCTATGGCTATAACTTCTTTAGAACCGGGGGGTGCAGGTTTTTGATGAAAAATAATGTCATAATCTAGTGGGTTATGTTTGCGTTCTTTTAACCAGTCTTGCACCTTAGTGGTGGCAAAAAATGATTGCCCTTGCTCAAACATCCGAGTAATCTGCATTTGCAGAGTGTAGGGATTGATGCGACCCATTTTTTAGACCCTTGTTTGTAGTAAACCTTATATCCTAGTTTATCTTAAGAAAGGTTAGAAAAGCTTCCATAGTACGGTAAACTGCAATACTCAACGTATTATGTGTTCGCTACAATGAGGGTAATAAACTGAGTTGAGAGGATACTGGAATGCAAGTTGGATATGATCCTGATAAGCGAAAATTGCTATCATCGCTGTGTCACGGGGCAATTTTCTTTAGTACAACACTATTTTCTATTGGTGTTCCCATTGTCATTACCTTCATCTCTGACGATCCAGTGGTGAAAAGCAACGCGAAAGAATCAATTAATTTTCACTTTAATGTTTGGTTCTGGGCAACTATAATCGGGGTTCCAATGGGAATTCTATCTTTCCTCACCTTTGGTTTGGGGGGAATTTTATTCTTTCCCGTGGTTGCTTTGGGGTTTTTACTGCATTGGGGATTAACAATTTGGGCGCTGTTGCACTGTTTCAGCCAGCCGGATGAAGCATTTCGTTATCCGTTTATCTTTCGACTCTTCTAATTGCAGTCAGTTAATTTTTGCTGTTGCTGATTTCAAATATGGATTTTTGTCACGCACTAGGCGCAGAGGTGCAAAGGTAATTGAGGCATTTCATATTCTGATTCAGCAACGCCCATTTTTTAGTCTATGAAAAAGGGTATGACAGTAATAATATTGATTATTTGATTGATTGTTTTTTTATTTTACCATGCTGTTGGATACAGTGGTAACTAAATCGGGTAGCAGGGTAATGATCAACTAAATTATATTCCTCAAGGGTTTCTGTTTTCTTACTTGGTGAAGACGTTACCGGAGGATAAGATATATCTTAAGTTATATATGAATAGATAATTAATTCAGGGTAAAGATATTCATATTCCCACCATTAACACCATCAAATATATTCCCTAAATTCAGCCGCCAGCCAGAGGGAAGGTAGGATAATTAACATTTACACTCATGGGTATAAATATTCTATATCTGGAAATTTATGCCTCTTTACAAACTTGAACATTTTGACCCTAACTATCGAGAAACCTTTGGTGGTGATGATGTGAAAGCTTTAGAGCTTTATACCGAAGGAGGAGTAAGAATCGGCTCTGTGGCTGATGCTTTAGTTGACCAAGATGGACGTTTTCGGTACTTAGTTATTGATAGCGGTTTGGACTCTGTTAGTAAAAAGATATTACTACCAATAGGGCTTTGCCATATCAATTATACGGCTAAACGTGTTTATGTTGATGGACTGAGTAAAGAACAAGTTGAACATTTACCAGAATATCAAGATAGCATGACTGTGGATGAAGATTATGAAAAAGAGGTACGTCTTGTTTTTCGTCCTGAAAGCAGAGATGGAACTTCTCAAGGTGGGATATCTATTTATGAAAGAGAACCAGATTTATATAATTTAAATGAACAATATCATCAAACTCTGAGACTGTATGAAGAACGATTGATTGCTCAAAAGCATCGTGTTAAAACTGGGGAAGTCGCAGTTGGTAAGCACATTGAAACCCAAACTGCAAGGGTGACAGTACCTGTGAAAAAAGAACGTGTTTTGATTGAACGAGTTCCACCAACAGAAGCAGGAACAGTTGTAGATCCTAACGCACTCAAATTTCAAGAAGGGGAAGTAACACGCATAGAATTGTACGAAGAAACGCCGGAAATTCGCAAGGAAACATTTGTGCGTGAAGAAGTTAGAGTGAAAAAAGTGGTAGATAGGCATACAGTAGAAGCACAAGATACAATTCGCCGGGAACAGTTAGATATAGATACTACAGGGGAATTGCACGTGGATGAGACTGGGACAAAAACAGAGGAATCTGTTTGAATATCTGCTTAAACAATTCTCTGGCGAGATTGATATTAAATAATGCAGGTAGGGAAAATTGTAACTCTACCTGTAAATTTTTTTGATTTTATATGAATTACTAAAAAATATCTCTAACTTTTGATGTGGTTGCTTGTAATCAAAGTCAGTCAATAGTAGGAGGCAAAAGAGTAAAACAAGATTTATTTTGGTTATTAAGAGGTGGTATGAAAACTCAGAGGTAAAATGTAATGGTTCTTCACAAATTAGCAGATTTTGATCCGAGTTACCACGAAACTATTCAAGATCGTGATATTAAAGGATTAGGAGTTTACACAGACGTATCTCATGAAAAGATTGGTACTGTCAGTGATGTTTTAGTGGATGAAAATGCTAAAATTCGCTATCTAATTGTTGATTTAGGTTTTTGGATATTTGGTAAAAAGGTATTACTTCCAGTGGGGCGTTCTCGCATTGACTATGATGCTAATCGTGTCTATGCGGTGGGTATGACGAGAGAACAAGCGGAAGATTTACCGAGGTTTGAAGAAGGTGGAACACTTGACTACGACTATGAAGAACAGGTGCGTGGTGTTTATCGTGATAGCAAGTATGGCACTATGCCGCTAGAAGCTTCAAGCCGCCGGACAACAGCGACGACTAAACCCAGTTACAACCGTGACACTTATTCTTATGAACATGAACCTTCTTTGTACAATTTAAAT
>PWQB01000277.1 GCA_003556955.1 Nostocaceae cyanobacterium CSSed10_463m | reverse complement strand
TGCAGTTTGCACAATTGATTGCCAAGCTGCTACACTACGCTCCCAAACTTGCTGTAAGTTTTCCCCTTCTGGCATTTGTACTGCTGCTGGTACGAGTCGCCAGCGCTCCAAATCTCCGGGAAATTCTTGCTCTATCTCTTTTTCTAGTTTTCCTTCCCAAAGTCCGTGACTGATTTCTCTTAAACCATCTTGTAACTCTAAATTTACACTAGGATGGTGACTTAATATCAGTTCTGCTGTTTCTTTGGGACGCAGCATGGAACTACTAATAGCAAAGTCAATTTCTACCTTTTGGAGAAATTCACCGGCTGTTTGCGCCTGTTTTCTACCATTATCATTCAGGGGGATATCAATTTGACCTTGAAATCTGGTTTGGCGATTCCATTCAGTTTCACCATGACGCACTAACAACAGTCGTACTCCCTGATGATTCGGTCGCAAGGAAGGAAAAGTTTCACCCAGATGTTGCGTCTGATTCATCGATTCTAGTTGCACTGGTTCACCTAAACCACCAGCAAAATTCAGTACACTAATGCAACAATTAGATTGTTGTAGGCAATGGTAACGACTAGGGGGAATACCCAAGGCTGTACTAATCAGGGCGCGATTAATGCCATTATGCGCCACAATCAAGATAGTTTCTCCTTGATGGCGGGATAAAATTTCTTGCCAAAATAACCGTGCTTGTTGATAGATAGCCAGGACAGGAAAATGTTCTCTTGTGCCTTCTCCATCTTTAACTAACATCCGCAGTTCATGGGGACGTTCTTTCCAAGTACGATAGTCTTCGGTAAACTTTTCCTTAACATCAGCACTAAGCATTTCTGCCCACAAAGGCAAATCAATTTCCATCAGTTGATCGGAAACTTGCGGTGCAACAGAGTTTTTGGAATCAGTTGCTAACTCACTATAGATAATCTCGGCTGTTTTTTTAGCTCGTTGGAGAGGACTGCTATAAATAGCGCTAAATGAAATATTGCTGAGGGCTTGTCCTACTTTACTGGCATCTGCACAACCTTTTTCTGTTAACCTTGATACGTCGGTGCGTCCTTGGATTCGCCGCTCGGTGTTATAGCTGCTTTGTCCGTGGCGCACAATGATGACACGAGTCATCTGTTTTGCCCTCCTATACCTAAAGGAATAATTCTACAACGATTACACACCAACACCAAACATGATTAACGTTGGATCGGTTCAATTTGGCAGACAAATTCAGACTTAGGGGTGACCTAACTTTTCCATAGGTAATATAGGCTTGAGTCCTGGACTGATAATTTTTAAGAATTGGTATCAATCATGCGGACTCATTCTTTAATTCTGTCATTATTACTGATTGCTGCTACTAGCGACTCAATACCCCCTCAAGATTCAGATCGAGGATCAGGCAGGAACCGCAAGGCGGAAGTAATTCTATCTGATTTGCTTTCCATTGAAAGATTCAGATCCCCGACTTCTTGGAGCAGTCGGGGATCTTTATACGCTTTATGACTATCGTAATTTAAGTTAACCTTCACTTTCCTGAAAAGCTAAAAACTGCTCCTGACTAATTCTACCTACCTGATAAAGGGTGTCTGTAATTTCCGAAAGAGTGAACACAGAATGACCTCGATAACCATTTTCTAGCAATCTCGCCTTTACACCATTTTCATGGTCAATCAAAACTACAATATCCCGAATCTTCAATCCTGCTGATTTTAACTTTTCAGCACCTTCCATCACACTTTTGCCAGTGATCATAATATCATCAACTACCACCACAGTTTCACCAGGATAAAAATTACCCTCAATTAACCTCCGAGTTCCGTGTGCTTTTACCTCTTTCCGGGGATAAATCATCGGACAATGGAGACGCAAAGATAAACCAGTTGCAGTTGGTAAAGAACCGTATGGAATACCAGCTAACCGATCAAAAATCAGAGAGTTTAAAATCTCCTCATAAGCAATGATAACTTGATTAAAAATTTGGGGATTAGAAATGATTTTGCGTAAATCAATGTAATAAGGAAAAGTCGCTCCTGATGCTTGTACAAAATTGCCAAACATAATACAACCAATATTATAAAGTTGTAAAATCAAATCTTGTTGGGGATGTTGAGTTGAAACAGAAACATCAGGTAGCCACACCTCACAGGTAGAAGCATCACGCACAATTTCAGTTTTTGCTTGATTAATTTCTGCACGTAGAACCTGAATATTTTCAGCTAACTTTGGTTGACTCAACATATCTTGAGGAACAGGAATCAATAACCCATCACCATTAGCACTCAAGCCAGCTGCTAAAATTTGATTGAGGTTACTTCCCTCAGCCCAAATACTCCGCGCCATAATAACTCTCTCCGGCGCAATAGCCCGAATTAGCGCTAAAACTTCAGAATTTGTAGTCCCTACTTCCAAACCCAATTGTTCAGGAGTCCCCCAATTTCTTGACTCTTTCACTACCTGTAAATAAAGCGGCGATTCATTTGTGGGATACTGTTGTATGGCTTCCGCCCCTAGATTAGAAGTACAACATAAAATAAATACAGCTTTATCAGGGTAAACTAAAAATGGTGCTACATGGTCTTGACCTGTATAAGGACTGAGAGTAACAGCATCTATATTCCATTCTGTAAATACTGTGCGAGCAAAAGCCGTACTAGTATTTAAATCACTATGTTTAGCATCTAAAATAATGGGGATATGGCTGGGAATAGCCGCCAAAGTTTTTTGCAGCAGTTCTAAACCCGGAACTCCCAAAGCTTCATAAAATCCTAATGTTGGCTTATAAGCACAGACAAAATCAGTCGTTTCGGTAATAATAAATTGTAACCAATTATGCAAATCAGAGAGAATATCCTGAGATTGATAATGCTTGGACATCATCTCCGGATTTGGGTCAAGTCCCACAAACAGCAGGCTTTTATTTTGTGATATACTACCCTGTAATTTATCAAAAAAGTTCATTTCTATTATTACCTATTAAAGTTCGTAGTAAGGACTTTAGTCCTTTCCATTTCCTATTTCCACTTTCCCAGCGACACTTTAAAACCCTCTACAATCCAGCAAACCAATCATAACCCTGATCTTCCCAGTAGCCCTTAAACGGTGATAAACTACTCAAAAGAGAGATTTGAGTCACCCATTTACTTTGTTTATAACCAAGTTTAATCGGTGAAGCTAAACGTAAAGGCGCACCATTATCAACTGGTAAAGCTGCACCATTTTTTTCATAAGCTAACAAAGTCTGCGGATGTAAAGCCGAAGCTATATCCCAACTTTCATAGTAACCATCAGCCGATTTAAAATAAGCAAACCGCACATTTGCTTGAGGTTCAGCCAGAGCAATAATTTCTTGAAGACAAACACCACCCCACTGCACTATGGCCGCCCAACCTTCTACACAAACATGACGAATCACCATAGATTTTTGGGGTAAGGCTTGAATTTCAGCTAAGGTAAGGCTCAGAGGGTTATTAACTTCACCATCAATAATTAAACGATATTTATCGGGGTCAATAATTGGCGTATTTCTAAAGGTGTTAATTATCAATTCCTCTGGTTTCACTTGACTCAGTGAAAACTCTGGTACAGGCTTTTGGGGTTGAAATATTAATTCTCCAACTTTACGATTTAGTGGTTCAGAAAGTGGCCCAACTATATCTTCAAATGCTTGTGTACCACAACCACCGAGAAGTAAACTGAGACTAGATAATCCCGAAATTTTCAG
>PWQB01000489.1 GCA_003556955.1 Nostocaceae cyanobacterium CSSed10_463m | reverse complement strand
AGGGGGGAAATTTCCCACCCCACAAACATAATTATTGTTTACTTGCAAGCTGCTGTAGATTCTGCATAAGCTGCATAAACTCCCTTGACGTTGTACCAATTCAAGAAAATTCTGGCAACTTCTAAGGCTAACTGTGGTTTACCTAAGTTAATTAGCCATTGCAAAAACGGAGCCATTGTCCGCTCATTCAGTATGCCATTAAGTGAGAGAATACCCCAAAGTAAACGATGTAACCAAGTCATTTGAATCATCATTTTAACTTCCCAATAGGGATGTTTTTGATAAAATAAAACTCCCATGCGTCCGCGTTGAATTTCTTGGTCAATTAAACGGGGAATTTGTTCTAAACTAAATGGTGGATGCCAGTGATAACCAACTGCTTCTGGACATTTAATTAGTTGTAATCCTAATTTTTTCAGTCTGACACCTAATTCTAAATCTTCCCAACCATAGAGTTGAAAGCAGGTATCAAAAAGTCCGGCTTTCTCTAGCCAATGTTTAGGGATAGCGACGTTACCTGTAGCAAAAAAAGCGGCAGAAAAATCAGTGATTTTATACGGTTCTGCGGTGGGGTGGTCGAAATTGCAAGTATTAATCACTGCACCATAGGTGAAAAAGCGATCGCTTGTCAATTTTTCCCGTCCCTGCACCAGTGCATCTGCATGAGCTTGCAGAAAATTAGGGAGTACCACTAAATCACTATCAATAAAAATAATTGTGTCTCCCAGTGCTTTCTCAACCCCCAAATTCCGAGCCACTGCTGGCCCAGCGTGGTCTTGCTGAAAACAGCGCAGATGGGGAAATTCTGCTCGATGTGCCGCTAACCATTCTAATGTGCCATCATTAGAGCCATCATCTACCAAGACAACTTCATAATTAGTCACCACACTGGATGCAGTTAACTCTTGTCCCTCCAAAGCCCGGAGGCATTTTTCTAAAATCGGCTGGCGATTATAAGTTGGTATCACAACGCTGAAAAACACAGTCTCACCCACAACAGTATTACCCATATCCAGCATAGGACAGCACAGACCTAAACACTGTTCCGCACCTCAATTTCTGATCAAATTTTATTGCTAATACTTTGCAATAAAAAATAATAAATTGAAATTAATCAATATATAACCTGATGTTAACGCTGCTTAAGTAACTTGAAACTTACTTGATATATCTTGACTGCTTGACCAATCACAATCAGTTTCAACTTGTAACTTTCTACAGGTGATTGGTTGGGGAAAAAATTCCACAATATCACCGCAATTTCTGGAAAATAGAGATTTTTTCTCTTACAGATTGCTCTTGGCAGTCAGAAATGAAATCAAACCTAACTGTGTCAGCACTAAATGGAGTACCTATAAATGAAAGGTTACGGTCATCCCAAGAACAATATCACTATTAACCCTTCCGGTAACGAGTCGATTCTGAATGTAATTAACCGCGCCACTATGAAGCGCAGACGCTTTGTAATGACAGCAGTGGGGACATCAGCCCTCACTGTACTAGGGGATATTTCCCTAAGTAGTTTTTTACAAACAGTGGAAGCAGCACCCGTTCCAAGGGGACTAGGCTTTGGTGGTATCGGTTTTGAGAGCATCCAGCCAAATCGCCTCAACCCAGCCACAGGACTATTAGAAAAGGATCTTGTAACTGTTCCTCCCGGCTACACAGCCCGCATCTTATCTGCTTGGGGTGATCCGGTTGTGCAGGGTGGTCCAACTTGGCGACCAGATGCTTCCCAAGATGCCGCAGCACAGGAAAGACAAGTTGGGATGAATCATGATGGTATGCATTTCTTCCCTTTCCCAGGACAAGCCTATTTTATTAAAAAAGCAGGTTTGCCAGTAGTTGAAGAAAACCGTGCCGTCAATCGTCGCGGACTACTATGTGTGAACCACGAATATACTCAAGAGCAATTCCTGCATCCGGATGGTAATGCAGTGATGACTATCGAAAAAGCCCGCAAGTCCCAGGCGGCTCACGGTGTTTCTATTCAAGACATATCGAGAAACTTATTGACTGGTAACTGGAGTGTTAATCCTAACTCTCCCTATGGTCGCCGTATTACCGGTAACACAGAAATGCGAGTTTCCGGGCCTGCGGCTGGTCATCCACTATTAAGATCCAAAAAATACTCTATTCAACCTAATGGTTCCTTTGAAATTGGTACCAACGATGGGTTCACCGCTTATGGTACACTGAATAACTGCGCCCACGGTATGACACCCTGGGGAACTTACCTCACTTGTGAAGAGAACTTTCAAGGCTATTTTGCTAATCCTAACCAAGATATTGTTCCCGTTCCTGGGTTGGAAAGTCAATCAGATGATATCCGCAATGGACAGAGAAGATACGGTATTCCCGCAGCGTCTAACAGGTATCGCTGGCCTGAGGTTGATCCGCGCTTTGATGCTTATAATAATCCTTTGGAACCCCATTTATTCGGCTGGGTAGTTGAGATTGACCCTTATAATCCCCGCAGCACACCAGTAAAACGTACTGCACTGGGTCGATTCAGACACGAAAGCGCTCAATATGTTGTGGATGACAACAACTATTTGGCTTACTATATGGGTGATGATAGCGTCAACGAATATATTTATAAGTTCGTTTGCTCTCGACCCTATAATCCCCGTATGCGGACTGCCAATGCTGACTTACTAGACGATGGTATTCTGTACGTTGCCAAGTTCAATGACAATGGTACTGGTGAATGGATACCTTTAGTTTACGGTCAGAATGGACTGACTCCAGAGAACGGATTTAATAGCCAAGCGGAAGTGCTAATTAAAACCAGACAGGCGGGGGATAGAGTGGGCGCAACGATGATGGACCGCCCAGAGTGGACTGCTTTCCGCCCCCGCATCGGTGGATTTCAAGAAATTGAAGTTTACTGCACATTAACTAATAATAGTCGTCGGGGAACAGAACCTGTCTCGGTGAATAGTGAAGATGGTACAACTCCAGGAGGTTCGGCTCGTCCTCCTGTAGATCCGGCTAACCCACGTCCTAGTAATGTTTATGGTCATGTGATTCGCTGGCGGGAGACAGGACGCACTGTGAGAGCTACGACTTTCAATTGGGATCTTTTCGTTTTGGCTGGGGATAAACAAGACCCTGACCCCAATCGTCAAGGTAATATCAATGGTGATGACTTTAGCTCACCTGATGGTCTGTGGTTTGACTACTACGGTCGTTTGTGGATTCAAACTGACCAAGCGGGTAATGGTACAGGTATCCATAGCAATATTGGTGGTAACTCAATGCTTTGTGCTAACCCCAATGACCCCAGAGAAGTGAAGCTGTTTTTGACTAGCCCTACAGATTGTGAGGTGACTGGTGTGATTACAACACCTGATCATAGAACTATGTTCGTGAATATTCAGCATCCAGGAGACAGAGGAACTATTCAGAATCCTACCAGCCGCAGTAGTTGGCCACATAGTCAAGGTTATGGCCCTTTTGGTCGCCCTCGTTCGGCAACGGTGGTGATTACCCGCGATGATGGTGGCATTATTGGCGCTTAGTTTTTAATTCATAGCCCCGTATCTTAAGTACGGGGTTTTTTAATATTTTGCTGGTATCTTCAGTCTCTAGAGGGATGGGAAATTTTGCTGAGTTACTGAGGGCGG
The DNA here is from genome assembly GCA_003556955.1 of Nostocaceae cyanobacterium CSSed10_463m. The sequence goes on along the minus strand of PWQB01000489.1, from coordinate 85 downwards.
GTTTTTAACCTACATATCTTATAATGATGACTCATTCTTTGTTTTTCTAACTGGAGAAACCAATGGGTCGCGCTAAAAAGGTTGT
>PWQB01000140.1 GCA_003556955.1 Nostocaceae cyanobacterium CSSed10_463m | reverse complement strand
AGTCTAAACAAAGCTCAGTTAATGTCCGACGGAATACCGGGAGTCGCTGAGAAGCCCACACCTACAGCTTGCTGAGGTGTGGGAGTATGTCACAACGAACTCGTCCCATGATGAATACCCTGCAAATTTGAGTGAGATTTTTGAGAGCAATGAAAAATTATATAACGAGTTTGTTCAAGCTAGAAATTTTTGGCAGCTAATGGCAACAGTAAGCGGCTGACTACTCGCCGATCTGGTAACTGATAGATATACAATTCTCCTCCTAGTTCATGCATGAGATTTTGACAAATCCACAAATGTAAGCCTGGAGGTTCTTTAAGGACAGAAAGTGCCAGCAAATCTTTGGGTGCATTGTGATGTAATTCTGCTAGTAGTTGTGGTTCAATAAAGCCATTATCTGTAATTGATAACTCCAATAATTGCTCATTTAAACGGCGACACCAGATATCAACTCTGCCCCCACTTTGAGAACGTTGACAAGCAAACACTAACAACTCGTGCAAAATTAATTCAATTTTGACAATATCACCAGAAATTGCCATTGAGGAGGGATAGCTTGAGGTCTGAATCCCTGGGAGAAATGAAGAATTATGTACTGTTTCTGCTTCTGCACCCGCTTGTCCCAAACCATGCACACCTAGCCATAACTTATGTTCCTCAAATAAAGTTTCTACCCGTTCGAGCGCTCGCTTGAGTAAACTGGATATAGGCATAGTTTCCAGACTTTTATGTAACTGCCATTTTTCCAAATTGAGTAATCCAGTCATGGAAGCATTTGTCTGGTCTAACTGCCGCAATAGTAACTGGTAACGTGTGCGAGTTAGATCATTACTCGGAATACCCAAATCATGTATTTGTGCCAGTAACTGCGCTGTCGTTCTTTGCATTTCCTCAAGACGACTATGTTTATACCAATTGAGTTGTTGTAATTTCTTGTTATTAGACTCTAAAACTTGGGTAATTTGCTGTTTACGACGCGACCAAGCTAACTGAGTAATCAGCATTTCTATAGCATCAAGATTAATTTGTGACCATTGACGTTCTCGATGATCTGCTATAACCACCACAGATGTAGGTGCATAAATAGCAGATGTACGTAACGCCATAATTAAAATTTGACCAATTCCTGAACCATTCAACCATTTTCTGCTTTCTGGTGGTAAATAATCCACACTAAAGCTCAGGTAGCTATTTTGCGATAGCGCCCACTGAATCAGAGCTTCAGATTGAATACTTATTTGTGCATCCGCAGCAATTCCAAATCTAGGATCAGTGCTTGACTCAATAATTTCTGCATAAGTTTGACCAGCAGACCAAGACAACATGAGTACCAAGGGACAGTCGATAACATAAGCTATTTGTTCGAGGACAGTCCGTTCTAGATGTTTTGCCCTAATTTCGGTTGTGGAACTTTGCTCAGTTTGTTCCAGCACCCGTAGGGATTGCTGAATGCTATATAACAGTTTTTGTTGCTGGTCATTATCAGTTTGTAGTTGCCATTGGTGGATTATTACACCAATTTGTTGACCCACAACCGACAGTAATTCCTTGTCTAAGCTTGACCAAGTACGATAAGTTTCATGAGTAATCAACAGCAGCGCCTGTGGTGTATGACCTTGATGACAATTACAAATTAATAGCGATCGCACTCCAGATTCTAGCAGGGCAGGTTGCCAGTTAAAAAACCGCAAATCGTCGTCTAATTTTTCTACCTCTACCGCAGTTGTAGCCGAGCTTAATAATGAACTATCCACTTCTGTGAGTTCAGATAAAGGTAATGACAAAGGGCGGCGATTATGAGGTTGGTTTTGATAGATAATTTGATAATTATTTTGGTCAACGTTGTGTAATAATACTAAAAAGCGCGTAGCAGCTAGTCGCTCTAAAACTTTTATCGCACAGATGCGAAGAATTTCGCTAAATTCCTGCTTGTAATAAATAGACTGAGCAACTTGGCTAGTTAAATGAGTATCATCCTGAAGTTGTTTAATGGTACTCTCTATGCTGTCGATGGGAGCAACTAAAGATATTAGACCCGCAGCCCCTTTGACAAAATTCTTATCTACCTCTGCCCAAATTCGTGGTTCATGATCTTCTACTGCGAGAAAACCTAGTAAATCCTTTTGCCAAATAATCGGAGCTGCTAGAAGCGATCGCACCCGCAAGCGTTTTAATAATTTGGCTGTAAAATCGCTATTTAGGGAACTCCGCGCATCCCCAATCCAAATAATTTTATTGGCTGACAAAGCATAATACAATTCACTCAACTCCTGCACTGTCATGCCTGGTGCTGGTTGTTGAGGGTTAGGATTACGACCGATATTGATCAGATGATTGCTCATCCGACACCAAAAATAACGCCCTTGTCGCTCAAACCAATAAATATTTGTCCGACTAGGAGAGACAAATTCATGAGTTGCCTCTACTACTGCTTTGAGTCTTTGGTCTAAATTATTGAGAAGGCGGATATTGTCTAGTAATTTTAATAATATTTCGTCAGGGCGTTTGGTTTGTTTTTGCTGTGAATCTATCTCTTGTTGATATAAGACTGCCCCTAATGCCCCTAAAACTATTGTTAATCTGCTTTTTGCATCTCCTGTTAGTAAATAACCCCAACGTTCTGAGCCGAGTAATAATAAACCTAAAAAACGATTTTTATGGCGAATAGGCCAAAAAATTGTGCCTTGAATATTAAATTTTTTGCCAAATTCTTGCCATATTGCTGCACGGGGTTCCTTACGTAAATCCACTACACCTAATGGACCCTGTTCAATCACGACTTGCTCCAATATATCCCCTGGATTAAGCACAACCCGTTTGCGTAAAAAATTTGTATCTCTATCAGGTGTAACACCGCCTTGACCTAATAATGTATGCTTAAGACGATCATAAAGTGCAATCCAAATTAAACTGTAGTCAAACTGTTTTTCGATATAAGAAATAGTAGTTGAAATCAGAACGTCAACATCATCCTCTTTTCTCAGGCTTTCGAGGATGTTGCATAAAGCCAGGATCTGTTGTTCTTCGCTCAAAGATTTTTGTGGTTGCCCCATCTGAATTATTGATCAACTTAGCTTGTAATATATTAAGATGCCCAGAAAAACATCCTGACTTAAGATAGCTATGGATGATTGCTGGAAAGTCTGGGTAAATTGACATGAATATTTATCAAGTTGCAATTCGTCCTCTATTGTTCAATCTGCTCCAAGCAGATCCAGAGTGGTTACATCAGCAGACGATTCATAGTCTCGGATGGCTATCACAGACTAGTAACCCTTCTGCTCATTGGGTAAATCAACGTCTACAGCAGTCTTTTTGTCTGAAAGATGCACGCCTCGAACAAAATTTGTTTGGGTTAAACTTTCCTAATCCTTTAGGATTAGCCGCCGGTTTTGATAAAGATGGAGTTGCTGCCAAAATTTGGTCTACGCTGGGTTTTGGCTTCGCAGAATTAGGAACTGTAACCTTTGTAGCACAACCGGGAAACCCTCGCCCCCGTTTATTTCGCTTACCTTTAGATCAAGCTGCTCTTAACCGCATGGGTTTTAATAATAGCGGAGCCGCAGCAATGGCAATAAGGTTAGCACAACAAAAGCAAAACTTAGCCTGGTCAATTCCCATAGGTATCAATTTGGGTAAATCTAAGGTTACACCCTTAGAAGCAGCTGGAGTAGATTATCTTAACAGTTTTCGCACCAAAAAAGAGTTGGGGGACTATTTT
>PWQB01000425.1 GCA_003556955.1 Nostocaceae cyanobacterium CSSed10_463m | reverse complement strand
GTAGGAGAGGGGTTGGGGGAGAGGTCTATTCCCACCTGGGATGATGAACTATATTTAGAATTTCATCGCGGTTGCTATACTACCCACGCCGACCAAAAACGCTGGAATCGACGTTGTGAAGATTTATTATATCAAGTTGAATTATTTGCCACTTTAGCCACTGTTAGCTGTGGGGCGATATATCCAAAAGCCGAAATTGAAACAGCTTGGAAAAAGGTTTTATTTAACCAGTTTCACGATATTTTACCCGGTTCTTCCATTACCCAAGTTTATCAGGATGCACTTCCAGAATGGCAGCAAGTCGAACAAGTGGGAACGCAAATTTTACAAGAGTCTTTATTAGCGATCGCATCCCAAGCCATTTTACCACCGCCCCCGCATCCTGAAGCCCAACCAATATTTATTTTCAATTCTCTCAATTGGCAACGTTCTGAGATCGTATCTATCACATTACCCACAACTCACCTACATTGGCAAGTTCACGATATTTCAGGACAGCCAATTATCTCTCAAATATCGGAATCATCTAAATTGCTGTTTCTCGCTGCGGAAATTCCCCCGGTTGGCTATCGCATATTTTGGATTTCCCCCAGTTCCCCCACTCCCCAACTTCCCATTTCCCCAGACTGGATTTTAGAAAATGAATTTTTGCGGGTTACAGTTAATGCTGACACGGGAGATTTAGCTAGTGTATTTGACAAAACCCAACAACGGCAAGTTTTAAGCGGTGCGGGTAATCAACTCCAAGCCTTCCAAGATAGGGGACAATATTGGGATGCTTGGAATATTGATCCTAATTATGCCCAACATCCGTTACCACCCACAAAGCTAAAATCTATCCAATGGTTAGAACAAGGCTTAGTCCAAAGTCGTGTCCGGGTAGTGCGTCAATTAGGTAAATCGGAATTTTGCCAAGATTATATTTTACAAGCAGGTTCACCAATCTTGAAAATTGCCTCTACTGTAAATTGGCAAGAAAATCAGGTCATGGTGAAAGCGGCGTTTCCTTTAAATATAGAAGCAGATTTTGCAACTTATGAAATTCCCTGCGGTGCAATTCGTCGCCCCACTCAACCCCAAACACCCGCAGAACAAGCTAAATGGGAAGTTCCCGCCTTGCGTTGGGCTGATTTGACTGAGGAAACAGAAGCAGATATATATGGTGTAAGTTTGCTCAATGATTGTAAATACGGTTATGATAGCCAGCCGAATCAATTACGCCTGACACTATTACGCAGTCCTAACTGGCCTGACCCAGAAACAGATAGAGGCTTCCATGAATTTACTTACGCCTTATATCCCCACGCTGGTAGTTGGGAAGCAGCCAATACCGTCAAGCATGGCTATGAGTTGAATATTCCCTTACAAGTAATAATTAATCCCCCGACTACCCAGCTAGGAACACAACCCACAGCATTCAGTAATTCCGCAGGGGTAAGTTTTCTCAATTTAACAGCTAAAAATTTAATTTTAATGGCCTTCAAACAATCTGAGGATAACCCCCAAAAATTTATCCTGCGGTGTTATGAATGTCACGGAGAAATAGCCGAGTTATCTTTACAAAGTGATTTAGGACTGTATCTAGAGAATGAAGCAGATTTGTTAGAATTTAACTCATCTGAGCCACAAAACTTAATAATACAGCCTAAAAAAATTGTTACTTTCCAAGTCAACAGTAATCAAGAAGTACTGCTGTACGGGCGGGTTCACTAAGGATATTGACGAACCACAGATTGATTCTTGAACCCGCCCCTACCCACTCAGAACTCCTGTACGGGCGGGTTCACTAAGGATGTTGACGAACCACAGATTGATTCTTGAACCCGCCCCTACCCACTCAGAACTCAGCACTCAGCACTCCTCCCTAGTCTTCGTGGTCTTCAAAGGGGTCTGCTAACTGCTTGCTAGGAGGTCCGAAGGAAATGTAAATAGCATAACCAGTGACAGCCACTAAGGCAACGCCAACTGAAATACTAATCACGGTTGCGGGTTCCATAAGTTGTTCCATAGATTTCTAATATGATATGAGTGCTATTATTCGGGTATTTTGCCCTATTTGGCATTGTGAATATATGCCTAGGTTTAATTATCTTAACATTTGTGATGAACTTTGAAAGTCCCAAGAACAATTCCGGCAGAGATCATGGAAGCAGGAATTGCGAGACTTCTAGTCATGGGAGGTTCAAGATAGTAGAATATTACAGAAGATGAAAAAAAGCTTTGGTAACTAAATCTTAGGTGAACTATGGCACAACGCACTCGGTTGGGAGATATCCTCAGACCTTTAAACTCTGAATACGGTAAGGTTGCTCCTGGTTGGGGTACTACACCTGTAATGGGTGTTTTTATGCTCCTATTTTTCGTATTTTTGCTGATTATTCTGCAAGTTTACAACAAGTCTCTGTTAATTCAGGACGTAATGGTTGATTGGCGCAGTTTAGGCGGCTAACTAAATATACCGAACCTGTACCCGGCTTGTCCGGGTTTTTTTATGCGTTTGTTACCAAAAACGTTAGCCTTAAATAAGTCAGCATGGTATAGATGGGGATAGCCTAGTACCGCAAAGCGGAAGTCAAAAGTCAAAAGTCAAAAGTCAAAAAGCTTATTCCATAGGCTTTTCATTGATTTTGAATGTCTGTCTATTTACGCCGTGCTGTACTAGCTTGACCGCATTGTATATTTATAGGAGAAAGCGCATGAATATATTTGGTATTGGTCTACCGGAAATGGGTCTAATTATGGTGGTAGCATTGTTAATCTTTGGCCCTAAGAAGTTACCTGAAATTGGCCGTAGTGTTGGTAAAGCAGTGCGCGGTTTTCAAGAGGCTTCTAATGAATTTCAAAACGAGTTTAAACGGGAAGCTGAACAAATAGAACAGGCTGTGAAAAGTTCTGCTGAATTGGAAACTAAGCAACTAGAAGCTGCTAAGTCGGAACAGGATGCTGGTTCTTCCCCAGTAACTTAGGGAAGATGCTGCAAAGGAATTGATTTGAGGCCAAATGTCAGAAGTTGTTACGAAACCATCTTTGGTAATTCCTCAACTAATTGTCGGGTTGGGAAATCCAGAGCCTAAGTATGACCAAACACGCCATAATATTGGCTTTGCTGCTATAGATGCACTTTCTCGTGCTTGGCATATTCCTTTAGGGGAAAATCGCAAGTTTCAGGGTGAGTATGGTGAAGGAATAGCAGCTGGTAACCATAAAGTGCGCTTACTCAAGCCGTTAACTTATATGAATCGCTCTGGACAGTCAATTCAATCGGTAACTAGTTGGTATAAATTACCCCCAGAATCGGTGTTGGTGATTTATGACGATATGGATTTACCTTTGGGTAAGACTCGTTTACGCTTGTCTGGTTCGGCTGGGGGACACAATGGGATGAAGAGTGCGATCGCTCATCTTAACACCCAAAACTTCCCCCGTTTACGAATCGGCATTGGGAAACCAAATCAGAGCGATAATTCTGAATCTATTTCTCATGTTTTAGGTAAATTTTCTGCTGCGGAAACTCAACTGATATCTCAGATACTTCAGTTTGTGGTTGAGTGTGTAGAATTTAGCCTCAAGCAAGGAGTAGAAAAGGCGATGAATCGTTGTAATAGCCGCACTATCGAGTGCTGAGTGCTTCTTGAGTGCTTCTTGAGTGCTGAGTGCTGAGTGCTGAGTGCTGAGTAAAAACTCAGTAGGGGCGGGTTTATTAAAATTATTCTTAGTAGTTG
>PWQB01000298.1 GCA_003556955.1 Nostocaceae cyanobacterium CSSed10_463m | reverse complement strand
TACTTAGATAGAAATATTGAAAATTGTGTTGGGAGAGTCGCAACGCGACTCTCATCCCCTGACTAATTAGCTAATTCTTGATACCGTTTTTGCAGGTCAGCAATTGTGAATACCGTCTGAAAGTTCAACCCCACTGACTGATAAAACTCTGCGCCACCTTGTAGTCGGTCTACCAGTGTAATTACGGTATCAACCGTATAACCAGCTTCCCGAAGACGCTCAACGGCTTTCATGGCTGATTTACCAGTTGTCACCACATCTTCCAAAACGATGACTTTTGCACCTTCTGGCAAATTTGGCCCTTCAATATAAGCCCTTGTCCCATGTCCTTTGGCTTCTTTACGAATAATCAGCGCTGGTATGGGGCGATTTTCATAAGCAGAAACCACACTCACTGCTGACACAATGGGATCAGCACCCAATGTTAAACCGGCTACAGCTTGAGTATCTGTAGGTAACAGGGATAAGAGAATGCGACCAATGGCTAAAGCACCTTGGGGATGAAGTGTTACTTGCTTACCATTGATGTAGTAAGAACTGCTTTGTCCCGAAGAAAGAACAAAATCACCCTCTTGATAAGCAAGTTGACAAAATAAATCTAGTAGCTTGTGGTGCAGGGTAGTCAAGTCAGTAGTAGTTGCCCAAATATCTGATTGATTCCAGGTTTCAGTAGTATAAGTCATTACAAAACAGGCCAAGTTGTGTTACACCAAAGATTGAACTGATTAGAGTTCTGAAATTAAGCATAAGTTACGATTTACCCAAAAGTTGAGGAGTACAGAAGATGGGTATAAAATTCAAAACCTTTGGTGGTTTATTAGCGTTAGTGGTTTCTGGTGTGGCTTTTCCCTCTGTGGTAGTGGCTCACACAGCAACACCCAATTATGAAACCACAAATGATGTATTTGAGCGAGCCTTTTTTCAAAACGATCGCAACTTCTACGAAAATAGCACCCCCAAGCGTCAGCTAGACGTATTTCTGGGCTTTGGTTCTCTTTCTCGTAATTCTTTCCCAGAAAATGAAATTGCTCGTGATGCTGAGTTAATCAACACTCTCTATCGTGATGTTCTCCAACAGCAGGTAGGCAATGATCCCTTTATTCGGACTCCAGATTTACCCAATCCTTATGACACATCCATGCTGATGTCTCCGCGCTTTAATGCTAACAAGCTGAGAGTTGGGACTGAGTTTCGATTTGAAAATGTAACCAGACGCTAAACTGCACTGAGGGCAGGGAAATCATAGAGGCGCGATTAATCGCGTCTTTACTTAGCGCTGAAAAAATCCAGGGTGCAGGAGTTGAACCTGCCTTGGGCAAATTATGAGTTTGCTGCCTCAACCGCTCGGCCAACCCTGGTCGAATTTTTATTGTAGCTTAATTTGACGAATTGTGTAAACTGAACAAATTGAATTTTTAGATGAGAGCAACAGACAACATTTTTTTGAATAAGCTTAGAATAGACCAAAATTTCTCCGCAATAGCTTGTCAGCGATGAAAATAAATTCCACTGTACTTCTAACTATAATTTTGTTAATTCTGATGCTGGGCGCAGGTTCTGTGAGTGCGTTTTTTGGTTTTGAGATGGGTAGTTCAGCGCTCAAAGGTGTAACAACACCAGATGGCCGCCCTACTAGCAAATTTCCTAACAGTAAAACCAATAACTCTCAACAGTTAGGGGTGGAACTATTGAAAGAAGATGAGATTCTCAAAATTGTCAGGGCTAGAATTGAAGGAAAGACTAAGGCGGCTAAATCAGACAAGTTAGAAGACAATGATGAGGAAACTAACATCAGTAGGCAGAAGCCCAAGGAACAACCCCCAGCAGTGGTGACAGAAAAATTGCAACCAGGATTTCCCGTGACGGCTGAACGTGAAGGTGTAACTTTTTCTGTACAATCTGTTCGCTATTCTGGGGGCGATTTACTTATGAGAGTGAATATGCAAAATAAAGGTAGTGATACTGTGCGTTTTCTGTATAGCTTTTTGGATGTGAGCGACGACAAGGGACGAACACTAAGCGCTAGTACAGAGGGTTTAACATCCGAATTGCCACCCGATAGCCCTGCTGTTTCAGGTACGGTAATTATTCCTACAGCTTTATTGGATGATGTAAATAAGATATCTCTGTCTCTCACAGACTATCCTGCTCAAAGATTGAAGCTAGAGGTGTTAAATGTTCCTGTAGAAAGGTAAGTAAAGTTATTTAGGGACTGGGAAACGGGAAAACAGAAATATCAGGATTTAGAAAGGTGATTATCTCATGCCTAATAGTCAATATCTGATACCTGATACCTGATAATCAATATTTAATCCCAAGATGGGGGCGTGATTTTTACACGAGCTTTAGCGGTGAGTGGTTTTTCTAGCTTAATTTGGACGGATGTGGGGCTGAGATTGTTATCGGTGCTATTACTGATTGCTATTAATGCTTTTTTTGTGACGGCAGAATTTTCAATGGTGACAGTCAGGCGATCGCGTATCCATCAGCTGGTTGAGGCTGGTGATATTCCGGCGATCGCTGTTCAAGGACTACAACGTAGTATCGAAAGATTATTATCGACAACTCAGTTAGGTATTACTCTTTCTAGTTTGGCACTGGGATGGATTGGGGAAAGTTCGATTGTAGTACTGGTAAGGTCATGGCTAAGATCCTGGCCTTTACCCTTAGAGATCAGTAATGTGATTGCTCATTCCCTATCAATTCCCATCGCCTTCTTTTTAATCGCCTATCTGCAAATTGTTTTAGGTGAATTATGTCCTAAATCAGTAGCCTTATTGTACTCTGAGGAACTAGCGAGATTTTTAGGCCCTTCGGTAAAAGCCATTGTCCGTTTTTTTAATCCCTTCATCTGGATTCTTAATCAATCAACCCGGTTTTTATTGCGACTTTTTGGAATTGAATACACAGGGCAAAGTTGGCGATCGCCTGTAACTCCAGAGGAATTACAATTGATCATCTCCACAGAACGAGAATCTACTGGTTTAGAGCTTTCAGAACGAGAATTGCTGAATAATATCTTTGAGTTCGGGGATGTCATAGCCCAAGAAGTGATGACTCCCCGGACTAGTATTGCCGCCCTATCCAAAGATGCCACTTTCCAGACCTTACTTCAAGAAATGATCTCTACTGGTCATTCCCGCTATCCCATCATTGGAGAGTCTTTAGATGACATTCTCGGCATAGTTTATTTTAAAGATTTGGCGCAACCCCTAGCAATGGGGAAATTATCCCCAGAAGCCAGTATTCAACCTTGGATGCGTCACGCCCGCTTTGTACCCGAACAAACGCCCTTGAGTGAACTATTACCTATGATGCAGCAAGAGAAGCCCGCTATGGTGATAGTAGTCAATGAATTTGGCGAGACTGTGGGATTAGTAACTATCCAAGATGTGATTGCTGAAATTATTGGTAACGCCGATGACCCTGACAACTTTGACGACTTGCTGGTGGAAATGTTAGACAACCAGACATTTTTAGTTCAAGCCCAAATCAACCTCGAAGACTTCAACGAAGCGTTACATCTCAACTTACCCCTGACAAAGGAATACCAGACCCTGGGAGGTTTTGTACTGTATCAATTACAGAAAATCCCCGTCAAAGATGAAGTCTTCTACTATGACAATCTGGAATTTACCGTAGTTTCTGCCGTCGGTCCACGCCTCCATCAAATTCAAGTCCGGCGTTTGTAGAAAGTGCTGAGTGCTGAGTGCTGAGTGGGGAGAC
>PWQB01000537.1 GCA_003556955.1 Nostocaceae cyanobacterium CSSed10_463m | reverse complement strand
GTCCTGAAGAAACATTCCAAAGAATTATCCACTGGGTTGCACCTTGTCCTGCGGCTAATGCTACTGGACAACCTGCGATCGCAATTCCTGTTGGTTTTGATAGTAATGGTTTACCTATGAGTGTACAGCTAATTGGCAAACCTGCGGCAGAAGCAACTTTAATTAGCCTTGCAGCCCAACTAGAAGCCGCAAACCCTTGGATTCAACATCGGCCAGCCTTGGCAACGTTAACTTAAATTATGCAGGCATCTTTAGCACAACTCTCAGAAATTATCGTGTTTGCTGGGTTAGAAACCGCAGACAAGTTGACATACTCCCCAGCCTAAAGGCATGGGGATTCTAGGCTCAAACAGCAATTGCAAGCATAGCCTGTCTGACATTGCCTAACCCAACAGTCGATGCCCCGACTGCACAAATATTCCTACTAGCGTTTTCATCCCTCCCATTCACTGATTGACAGGACGGACAACGCCATTGTCTGATAGACAAATCAAGACTTTCTAAAACGTGACCACAAGCAGAACAAGTCTTGCTACTGGGATACCATTGGTCGATAAACACAACCAATTTATTCTTATTTTTGGCAACCCATTCGAGGATTTGTATAAATTCACCAAAAGCCAAGTCTGATATTTTTCTACCCCAAAGACGCTGCATTCCTTTCAAATTTAAGGTTTCAAAGCACAGCACATCAAACTTATTAGTCAGTTGATGCGCCAACTTCCAAAACCAATCACGCCGACGATGAGAAATATCCTCATATTTGCGTACTAGATTCTTCCTGGCTCGTTCTCTGTTAGATGAGCCTTTTAGTTTTTTGGAATGCTGTCTACTGGCTGTTGTGATGGAATTTAGAGATTGCTGGAAAAATTGGGGAGACTCAATAGTTGTACCGTCAGAGCAGGTGAGGAATGTCTTCAACCCAAAATCAAAGCCAGCGATTTTACCCGTCTTCACTTCAACTTCTGGATTACTACCTTCATCAACAACCACAACCATAAACAATTCACCCAATGGAGTGCGTTTTATCGTTAATGTCTTGACTGTTCCCTCAATCTCTCTAGATTTCCAAAATCGATAAACTCGACTACCAATTTTTACCCTATTACCACCCAAAAACTTATATCCTGCTTGTTTGATGGTGAATGATTTGTACTTTCTTACCTTCTTGAATCCTGGTGGTTTAACTCCTTTCTTGCTGTGTTTAAAAAATAGTTGGTAGGCTTTCTCAATGCGTTGACAAATATCCTGCACTGCTTGAGAACCTACTGATTGCCACAATCGGTTACGCTTCCTTAGCTTGGCAATATGAGCCTGAAGTTTAGCACAGTTTAAGTGCTTGCTCCACATCCGGTAGTACCGTTTATGCAGAGCAATACAATGGTTATAAATCACCCCAGAGGCATTAATTGTGCGCTTGAGATGTCTATTCCGTTTGTGTTCGTATAGCTTAAACTTCAGTGTTTTCATATTGCTCATGATAACATAAACGGGTAGCCGTTGGATAGCAGTATGAAAGAAAGGCTTAGTATTCGGGTTGACCCAGAAAGACTTGAAAAATTAAGAAGAGTGGCCAAACAAAAGCGCAAAACTATGACTCAGTTGATTGAGAACTGGATTGATAGACTACAGGAAGAAAAGCCGTCCTAGAAGGACGGGGCTTTAAACCTAATTTTTCGGGAACATCTAAATGTTCGGTGAAGGTTGAAATTAACATTGACATTAGGTAAAACTCCTATTTATCTACTTTTTCCGAAAGTGTGAGTAAAAAAGCTAAATTTTCTGCTGCTTTCAAAGCATGGGGTGCATTAGCAGGCATAAAGACAAAAACCCCAGGTTCAAGGGTAATCTCTTCACCGAATAAGGTGAGTACACCTCTACCTTCTAAAACATTAACCGCAGCATTACGAGTAGAAGTATGCTCGGAAATCTCGGTTGTCGCTGCTAGACAAAATAAAGTGTATTGACAAGCTTGATCTTGAATTATAACTTTGCTGAGAACACCTGCACGGGGGTATTCAATTTGTTCTTGCAGTGTGGTAATTAGAGATTGGTTTTTCGTTGTTTGATCAGTCATATTTTTTGGTTGTTAATAATATCAACTCTGCTTGATAGCTGGTGTAGTGTAGTCTGGAGTAACGCATACCACAAAGTACGCAAAGTACACAAAGAAAGAAGGAAAGAATTTGTATGGCTACCTATTGAGCGACAGCGCACAGAATGATATAGCCTAATTCTTGATGGTATTTTTGGAAAACATGGCGCATTTCTAATACTCTTTGACGGATAGTTTTCTGCGTCATGATATTCCACAAAATCCGGATTGTGTTAACAATACCTTCATCTTGAAATATCTTCCTTAAGTCCAATAAACTCATCTTTCCAGTTTGATGTTTCTGTACTTGTAACCCTGCTGTTACACAAGCCTCAATCCAGTTATCGGCTGAAAGTGGTGTAGCATTAACTCGAATTACTTTTGCTAAATCAGTACGAATTTGTTCTTCTTTGTCATCAGCTAATAATTCATGGGAGAGAAACTTACCTCCCGGTTTCAGTCGGTTGTGTATTCCCGTTAAAAGCTTGGCTTTTCCGGCTGGAGACTGCATGGTGAGAATGGCTTCAGCTAAAACGTAATCAAACTTTTCTGGTATGACATCCAGATGAAAAATATCGCCTTCAATGATTTCAATTTGATTTTCTAACCCAGCAGCGTGGACATTTTCACGCGCTCGAACTACACTCTCAGGATTTTTTTCTATCCCTACTACTTTCAGATGGTAGCGTTGCGCCAGGGATATTGCACTGTATCCAAAGCTAGAAGCTAATTCTAAAACTGTTTCACCAGGCTGAAAATTCGCCCATTGGCATAATTTTTCTGTTGCTATTCTTCCCCCAGGACGCAGATATTTTTTACCTGCTGCGGCTAAAACTTGGTGTCCCGAAGCTGTTTGGAAATTGAGGGTAGTGTTGGTCATCTCTGTAACCCTCCGAACTGGTTATATCCTCAATTTGTCATAAATTTATGCTGCTGTCTCTGAGGTAGCTCAAAGAAGGAAGTTATCTTTTACAATTTGCACCTTGGGGAGTAGCATCGGGGTAGAAGGTAACTATAGCCCTTTGTCTCCTGACAAAAACTTTGGGAAAAATTGTACCAGTATCCTGGTCTTGGACATTAAAAATACAAGCTCCCTCGGAATTTCCTTGCAATTTAAAAATTTGGGTAGCATCTACTAACAATTCTTGAGCATTGCTGAGATAACTATATCCTTTGATTACATCTCTAAATGTGCGGTTTCCTTGGTTAATTACTACACCCATTGTATAAATGACACCAGGAACCACCTCTTCACGCCTGTGATTATTCGGTAAGCGTCCGCCAATGCCCTGATTTTGTAACTGTAAATATCTACCATAAAAATGCAAGCCACCAATTTTATTATCGCTCTTGAGTTCGCCACAAAAAATATGTTCAAACCCCCGATTTTTAAACCAAACATTGGTTAAATCTTCGATAAATTGGGTTTTATTTCTGCGTCCTGGACGAATTTCGCCGCCGCTAACTGTTTGAAGTTTCTGTAATACGCTGGGGTAAGAGGATAACAACTGTTTAAATTGATTCCGGTTAACTCTTGTTCCTATGGGACCACAGATATTGAGAACAGCTTTGTCAAAGGAATTTAGCAGTGGTGCGGGTGGTGTTATGTCTAATTTCTGCCCTCTGGGAAAACCTAC